>JBBRBN010000001.1:0-92913 GCA_038205755.1 Lysobacterales bacterium
CAGCACGTAGCTGCCCGGCACTTCGAGGTGGAACTCGGCGATCATCGCGCCGCCAGCGGGGACCAGGGTCGTCTGCACGTTCTCCTGAAAATGGGTGCCGCCCTCGTACCAGACCTTGTCGAAGATCTCGCCGATGAGGTGAAAGCTCGACACCAGATTCGGACCGCCGTTGCCAACAAACAGGCGAACACTCTCACCAACATTGGCCTTCAGCGCGTTGTCGCCCGTGAGTGCCGTCTCGGAGCCGTTGAACAGCACGTAGGTGGCGTTCTCATCAATCGCCTTCTGCATGTCAAAGGCCTGAAAGCCTTTCTCGCGGAACTTGCCGACGGTGTAGAAATCGCCCTGCATGACGTAGAACTCCTTGTCGACCGGCGGCAGACCTTCCGGCGGCTCGACCAGGATCAGCCCGTACATGCCGTTGGCCACATGCATGCCAACCGGCGCGGTGGCGCAGTGGTAGACGTAGAGTCCCTGGTTGAGCGCCTTGAAGGTGAACTGCGAACTGTGCCCCGGCGCGGTAAAGCTGGATGCTGCGCCGCCACCGGGACCAGTGACGCCGTGCAGGTCGATGTTGTGCGGCATCTTCGAGTCAGGGTGGTTGTTCAAATGAAACTCGACGGTGTCGCCCTGACGCACGCGAATGAAGCTGCCCGGAACGGTGCCGCCGAAGGTCCAGAACGTGTAGGTCGTGCCCTCGGCAATCGGCAACTCCTTCTCGATAACCTCGAGTTCAACGATCACCTTGGCCGGCGCGCTGCGGCCAGTCGCCGGTGGTACATGCGGTGGCGAGGTCAGTACCGCATGCACCGGCTCGCCTTGAGGCGGCCCGAAATCGCCTTTCCGGGAGCCGCCGGTATCCGTCGCCGCTGCCGTGGCTGGTCCGGCGGTCGCATTGGCGGCGGACGCCGTCGACGACGAATTGGAGCAGCCGTTCATGGTCGCCAACGCGGCGACCAGCAAAGCCACCAGCAGCAGACGTGTGTTCATTTCCGGCTCCCTGATCAACCAAGACTTGCGGTGCTTGCAGGGTCGCGCAGGACATCGTGCATCGCCTTGATCGAGGTCAAGCAGACCGCGAGTTGGTCTGCCTACCGGTCGGCCTTCTTGAGACAGTTCAAGGAATTGCATTGATGATTAGCCTGTCCTTGCCAAATGTCGACCAGGGCAACCGACGCGCGCCCTAGCGCTGACTCTCGCGATGATTACCGGCCAAGCCGGCTTTGTTCATGCTGAGGACGCTGCCACCTGAACAGCCGCACTCCGCCACCGGCGGGAAACTGCCGAGCTGGTCGATCAGCGCCACGTTCGCTGACCAGCGCTGCCACGGTTGTGGCCGCGACAGCCGCAAGGTCTGGCTACAAGTCGAACAGGTCAGATAGGACGACCAGGCGCGGGCAGCAGGCGGTGCCTCGCCTGAGTGACCGCGACCCAGAGCGTCGCCGCGACTATCCGGGACGCCCGTCAATGCGCGGCGTGAGATAGATCCAGGCCGAGCGCGCGACCCAGGGAAGGAATGCGATCAGCCAGCCGAGTGCGGCCACTGCCTGCCATGCCGGTCCATCCGGCAGCAGTTCGGCGGCAATGCGGGTGATGGCGACGGCCTGAACCGTCAGGAAGGCAAACGCCGCCACGCGACCGAGTTCCAGAGGTCGGCCAGAGTGACCTTGGGTCACCCGCGTCACCATCGCCACCAGCAGGCTGCCGAAGAAGCCGATGTACAGCGCGTGGGCCGGTGCGCGGCCGAGCACGAAGTTGCCATCCAGTGCGAACCACAGGCTCTGCAAGGCGAACATGGCAAATGTCAGCGGCAGCCAGCACGATCCGGCGAACAGCACGCGCAGCAAGGCCGGTGCCGGGCCGCGCGGCCAGGTTCGCCACAGCCAATAGGCGCTCAGCACAAACAGCGGAACATCGGCAATCCAGAGCCACGCGTAGCCGTGTGCCAGCTCAAACCCGAGGTGCACGATGGCCAGCACCCAGAATGCCAGCAGCCACGGCAGCGGCCGCCATGACTGATACCCTGGCACGACGGTGCTGGCGAAGAACGGAAACATGCGGTGCGCCACGGTCACGAAGATCGGCAACAGCAGGCCAAAACTGCCGAACTTGATCGATGCAAACAAAAGGCGTGCGTTGCCGTTGTGCAGGTACGCTGCGAATAGCACCAGTCCGAGCAGGCCCATGCCCAGCGCCACGGCGCAGGAGTTGGCGTGCCAGTTGTTGCCGCCATGCTGCCAGACCAACCGGCACAGGATCAGCCACGCCGCGATCCATCCGGCCACGGTGCTGATCACACCAACATGGATCAGTACCGGCACACCGGCGAGGCCGATCAGCACCAGCAACTGCCCGCCCAGCAGTCCAATCCCGATCGGCAGGTAATGCCATCGCGTCAGCGCTGGCAAGCCCATCCAGCGCGGAAACACGGTCAGCAGGAATCCGAAAATAAACGGTGGCAGCACCTGATACTGCATGACGAAGGCATGCATCCAGCCGGCGGGTACGGGCGGTGGTGACAATCCGAATGTGTGCCAACGAGCGTCGATCAGCCAGACCGCCCACCAGGCCATTGCGGCAAGCACATTGAGCGCGCCAATGAAGAACATCAGCCGATGTGGCGCGGCAGCCAGTTGGGCCGCAGAAGGCAGGTGAGTGGCGCTGGCACGAGCAATTTCCATGTCGTCAAGGGTCAGGCATCGCGCAACGCAATGCATTGATCCAGGTCAGACCAGGACCGCGCTACCTATCCGAGCCAGTGCATCGCGCCCAGCGGATGGTGACTGCGAGCGATCAACGCCATGAAAGCAAATACGCCGAGCGCGAGCAGGAAGCAGGTCAAGCGCAGGCGCGTTGACGACGCCTCGCGCAGCGCGATCACCCCGAGCACGATGTAGACCGGCAGCAGGAGCAACTTTACTGTCAGCCACCCGTTGGCAAACAGCGCTGACGGCAGCAAGGTGAACAGCATCAGTGCCGCCGTCAGCAACACACTGTCGATGGTGTAGCTCAGATAGCGCAGTGGCGCGTAGCGCGCCCAATCGCCTCGGCCGGTTTGCGCCAGCGTGCCGCGCAGCAGGAACAGCATCCCGCTGCACAGCACGGCCACCACATGCACCCATTTGATCTCGGCATGGAAGGCAATCATCGCGATCTGCCAACCGGGTGCGAAGCGCCAGGTCTCAAGAGCGTTCGGCCTGCTCCTGCGCGATCTCAGCCGGACGTGGCGCTACCCACAAACGAAACACGAACCAGGTCAGCGCCACCGCACCAATGCTGAATAGGGTGTCGCCCGGTACGCGCATCCAGACCAGCATTTCGATGATCGGCTGCTGCATGAACTCGGCCGAGCGCGCGTAGGCGTAGCCGTGCTCGAGAGCGGCCAACAGCTGCATGGTGCCAATCGGCAGCAAGGTCAGCAGCGCCATCAGCACCAGGCCCAGATTCAGCGACCAGAACGCCACCTTCAGTGCGCCGGTGTCCCAGTGCATCTGACCGCGCAGTCCACGCAGGCAGAACAGCAGCAGCGCGATTCCGAGCATGCCGTAAACGCCGAACAGCGCGGTGTGACCGTGCAGTGGGGTGAGATTCAAGCCCTGCATGTAGTACAGCGACAGCGGCGGGTTGATCAGGAAACCAAACAAGCCTGCACCGACCAGATTCCAGAACGACACCGAAATGAAGAACATGATCGGCCAGCGGTAGCGCTGCATCCAGGGCGTCGCTTTGCCCAGCTTCCACGTGTGGTACGCCTCAAACCCGATATAGGCCAGCGGCACGACTTCCAGCGCACTGAAGCTGGCGCCGAGTGCCACGACCGCGATGGGCGTGCCAACGAAGTACAGGTGATGCAGCGTGCCAAGCACGCCACCGGACATGAAGATGATCGTTGCGAACAACACGGCCACGGTGGCCGTCGAGGCTTTCACCAGACCCAGTCGAGTGAAAATCAGCGCCATCACCGCCGTTGCAAACACTTCGAAAAAGCCTTCGACCCAGAGATGCACCAGCCACCAGCGCCAGTACTCGACTTCCGAGAGATGCGTGTGCTCATTCCACATCAGCGCCGCACCGAAGAACAGGCCGATCGCGACGGTCGACAGGAACATCAGGGCGATGATCGATTTGGTCTCGGTCGCGGGTCCGCGCAGCACCGGCCAAAGCGAGCGTCCAACCAGAGTCAGCCAGAGCAGCAGACCAATGAACAGATACCACTGCCAGAAGCGACCCATGTCGGCGTACTCCCAGCCTTGGTGACCAAACCAGAAATTGTTTTCCAGGCCGAGCTTCTGCATCACGGCAAACCACTGGCCGGTGAACGAACCGACCACGATGACCAGCAGGCTTACAAACAGAAAGTTGACGCCAAGCCGCTGAAAGCGTGGCTCATGCCCGGACAATGCAGGCGCGATATAGAGGCCTGTAGCCAACCACGCCACCGCGATCCAGAGCACCGCCAGCTGGGTGTGCCAGGTTCGCGACAGTGAGTACGGCAGGTAGTCTGATAGTGCAAAACCATAGGCTTCCTGACCCTCCACCTGATAGTGCGCGGTAATCGCGCCGAGCAGGATCTGCACCAGAAACAGCGCCAGTACCAGCCAGAAAAACTTGGCCGTTGATCGCATCGATGGCGTCACGGTGACGGTCGCGAAAGGATCACTGGTGGGAATCTGGTGAGGCTCCTCACCGCGGCCATGCGTGACCGCGTAGTGCCAGCCCAGGGCGGCGATGCCGGCGAGAAGAAACAGCACACTGAAAGCCGACCACAGCCACAAGGCCGGCGGTGGCGTGTTGTCGATCAACGGTTCCGCGGGCCAGTTGTTGGTGTAGGTCACGCCCTTTGAGATCAGGGCACCGGCGGCGGGCGCAGGACTGGCGTACCCGGCAGCCGCTGGACGCTCGGTTCCCGCTGCCCACGCCGTCCACCAGAAGAAAGCGGTCAGCGCCTGCCGGTGTTCCAGCGTGTCGACGGTGCCGTTGCGCATGGCATATGCCTCGCGCAATGTCGCGGTCGAAGGATCGTTGCCAAACAGGCTGATGTAATGCGCCGCGACGTTTGCCATCGCTTCCGCCCGCTCGGTCGACACGGTGATCGTGCGGCTATCCACGTCATAGGTATTGGTGCGCATCGCGCTGCGCAGACGGCCGCGCAGAGTCGCCTGCCGCTCGCTGTCGAGTCCGTCATAAGTCGCTGCGCCGAGATCGCGAGCCCAGCGGTCCAGCTGCTCGACCGATTCGCGATGCAGCCAGTCAGCGCTCCAGTCCGGCGCGACATAGCTGCCGTGACCCCAGATCGAGCCGAGCTGCATGCCGCCAATCGATTGCCAGACCTGGCGACCCGTCTCGATGTCATGTCGTGTGAAGATCGTCTGGCCGTCAACCGCTACGACCTGATCGGGCATGGGCGGCGCTGCGCGGAATATTTCGCTCCCCGCCCACAACAGGACAGAAAACGACACCACCAGTAGCGTGGCCAGACCCAGCCAAAGTTTTCGCGTGCTGCTCATGAGGGCCTCCATGGTTTCTGAAGACACTGTCGACGCCCTTACCCTTGGTCGCCATGACCTGCGTCAAGCGAAGCGCCAACTACTGCCGCAACACGCCGCGAGCCAGGTCGAACAGTCGGCCGCAATCAAGCAGCGCAACCGCGCGACGATCAACGCGCAACAGCCCTTCATCCTGGAAACGGCGCAACACGCGGCTTACCGTCTCCGGCGCCAGCCGCAGATAGTTGGCGATTTCGGTTCGCGCCATGGTCAGGTTGAATGCGCTGCTTGAAAAACCGCGCGCCGCGAAACGACGCGAGAGCATGACGATGAACGCGGCCAGGCGCTCATCAGCGGTGAAATCGCCGGCCAGCAGCGCGGCCTTGCCGATATCCTGACTGAGCAGCCCGAACAGATGCTGCTGCAGGCCGGGCAGACGGGTCGCCAACACCGCCATCTGCGGAAACGAGAAGCGGCACAGCGTGACGGTGTCGAGTGCCGCGGCATTGCAGGGGTATCGCGTGCTGTGGATGGCGTTGAGGCCGATCACTTCGCCGGGCAGGAAGAACCCCTGCACCTGTTCGCGGCCGTGGGCATCGATCACATAGGTCTTGACAGTGCCGGAGCGGATTGCGGCAATCGCGGTAAACGCATCGCCCTCGCGGAACAGATGCTCGCCCGCAGAGAACGGACCCACATGTTCCACCAACACATGCAGATCGCGCAGGTGCGACTTGTCGAGACCCTCTGCGAGGCAGGCGGCAGAGAATGCGCAGGTGCTGCAGAAGGTCAACTGATCACCGTTCCCGGCAATCGGCGACTGCCAGCGCGTCGGGCCGCCCGTCTTCACCTGCAAACCATCTCGCTGCCCGGATTCGGGCTCAGACCACGCGCGAGTAGCGCGCGTGAGCGTGCTGGGCCACCGGGTGTTTGAGATAGACGTCGAAGCACATCGCAATGATACGAAGAAGCAGCCGCCCACGGGGGGTCGCTGAGATCGACTGTGGGGTTATCTCGACCAATCCATCCGCCTGCAGCGGGTCGAGGCTGCGCATCTCATCGGCGAAATACGCCGGGAAATCCAGCTGGTGGCGGTTTTCGACCAGAGCGATGTCGATGCTGCCCTGGCACATCAGCTGCTGGATCACGTCTTCGCGAATGAGGTCGTCGCGACCCAGCTGAAGACCGCGCCAAAGCGGAAGGTGACCGGCATCGACAGCCTGCTCCCAGGCTGGCAGGTCGCGGTGGTTCTGCCAGTAGCTGTCACCGACGCGGCTGATCGCGCTGACGCCAAGGCCGATCAGATCGGTTTGCGCATGGGTGGTGTAGCCCATGAAGTTGCGATGCAGTCCACCGTGCCGCTGTGCCCGCGCCAGCTCATCGCCGGGCAGGGCGAAGTGATCCATGCCGATGTATTGATAGCCGGCCGCGGCGAGTCGCTCAATGGCCAGCTGCAGCAAAGCAAGCTTGTCGGCAGCGCTGGGCAGATCCTCTGCTCGGATCTGCCACTGCGCACGAAATAGCTCAGGCATATGCGCATAACCGTAAACCGCCAGGCGCTCCGGCGCGACTTTTATGAGTGTGTCCAGCGTCTTGCCAAAGCCTGCAGGCGTCTGTTTCGGCAGCCCGTAGATCAGATCGACGTTCACCGAGCGCATGCCGTGCTTGCGACAGGCGTCGATCACCGCCAGCGTCTGCTCGACACTTTGCCGGCGGTTGACCGCTTGTTGCACGATCGGGTCGAAATCCTGCACGCCGAGGCTGGCGCGGTTGAAGCCGATCGCAGCCAGGTCGCCGATCTGATCGGGCGTCACAAAACGCGGGTCAAGCTCGATCGAAATGTCGCGATCCGGACGCGTGCTGAGGTGGAACTGGCAGGACAGGCTCTCCATCAAGCCGCCGAGCTGGCCCGGCGTCAGGAAGTTGGGCGTGCCGCCGCCGAGGTGCAGTTGGACGACATCGCGGTCGCGATCAAATTTCGCGGAAAGCATGCCAATCTCGCGCAGCAATCGCAGCAGGTAGGTTTCCCCTTTGCTCTCGTCGCGGGTGATGATCCGGTTGCAGCCGCAGTAGAAACAGGGGCTGTTGCAGTACGGAATGTGCAGGTAAAGCGACAGTTGGCGCGGCAGCGGGTCTTCGTTGCTGCGTTCGATCTGCGCAGCCAGCGCGGACGTGCCAAAGCGGGTGTCGAACTGCGGCGCCGTGGGATAGGACGTGTAGCGCGGCCCGGCGACGTCGTAGTGGCGCAGCAGGTCAACGTCAAAGGCGGTCGTGCTCATAGGGTGAAGGTGTCACAGCGGCGTGTCACCGACCTTGATCAGGATCAAGTAGAAACCATCCGCAGTGCGACCAGCAGCGGCTCGACCGGCGTCAAAAGAGTCACTCAGCAACAATCCCCTACAGGGCGGCCTGCAGCGCATCCGACAGCCGGCTCGCCGCGATCACCTCCAGCCCTTTGAATCGCCCCCCCTTCGGGGCATTGGCCTGGGCCACGATGGCGCGGCGGAACCCATGCGTTGCCGCCTCCTTCAGCCGTTCCTCGCCGTTGGGAACCGGGCGCAGCTCGCCGGCCAGGCCCACCTCGCCGAAGGCCACGGTACCGTCCTCCAGCGGCCGATCACGCAACGATGAAAGCACCGCCAGCAGGATCGGCAGATCGGCTGCGGTTTCCTGCAGGCGGATGCCACCCACCACGTTGACGAACACATCCTGATCCGAGGTGACCACCCCACCGTGGCGATGCAGCACGGCCAGCAGCATGGCCAGCCGGTTCTGGTCGAGGCCGATCGCCACCCGCCGCGGGTTGGACAGCGCGGAGGAATCGACCCGCGCCTGCACCTCGACCAGCAGTGGTCGGGTGCCCTCACGGATGACCGTGACCGCGCTGCCCGGCTGCGGCGAGCCGCTGCCGGACAAGAAAATCGCCGAAGGATTGGGTACCTCACGCAAGCCACGATCCGACATCGCGAACACGCCCAGCTCGTTGACGGCGCCGAACCGGTTCTTGAAGGCGCGCAGCACGCGGAACCGGCTGCCGCTATCGCCTTCGAAGTAGAGCACGGCATCGACCATGTGCTCGAGCACGCGCGGCCCCGCAATGCCGCCTTCCTTGGTGACATGGCCAACCAGAAAGACGCAGGTCCCGGTCTCTTTGGCAAACCGTACCAGCCGGGCAGCCGACTCGCGAACCTGACTGACTGAACCCGGCGCAGCCGACAGTTCTTCCGTCCACAGCGTCTGGATGGAGTCCGCGACCATCACCCGAGGCCGCAGCGTCGCCGCCTGCTGCAAGATGCGCTCGACGCCGGTTTCAGCCAGTGCCTGCAATCCATCCAGCGGCAGACCCAGACGCGAGGCGCGGGCCGCGACCTGCGCCAGCGACTCCTCGCCGGTTACGTACAGAACCGGCGGATCGCGCCCCAGCAGGGCCATCGCCTGCAGCAGCAGCGTCGACTTGCCAATTCCCGGGTCGCCACCGATCAGCACCACCGACCCGGCCACGAGGCCGCCCCCGAGCACCCGATCAAGCTCGGGCATGCCGGTGGAACGCCGCGGATCAAGTTCGACTGGCACATCACGCAGCGACGCCACGAGCGCACCGCCGGCATCTCCAGACCAGTGGGTCCGGCGTGCCACCGCGGGCCCAGCGGAGGATTCGCCGGCGGTTTCGGTCAACGTATTCCAGGCGCCGCATTCGCCGCACTGGCCCTGCCACTTGCCGTGACTGGCACCGCAGGCGGAGCAGATATGCGTACTGCGCGGCCGGGTCTTGCTCACGTGCGAATAGTCGATGGGATCATGCGGCAACGATACCCGAAGGGTGGGGTTCAGTTGCCTGTGCGATCACTGTTGCCAACCCGAGCAGGTCGGCGGCGGTCAACAGCGGCCCGCCCACGGACGCCAGACGCGCCGGAGCGCGCGCAGGCGGCCCGGCAACAAACGCGCCGGCTTGCTAAAGTGCAGGTTCGGCCGTCACGCACGGCGCACACCCCAGTCACTTGGACTCGATACCGCTACCCACTCTTTTTGGCCTTCTGGCCACGCTGCTTGTTTTTTCGGCGTTTTTTTCCGGTTCTGAAACTGCGCTGATGTCTCTCAACCGCTATCGCCTGCGGCATAAGGCCAAAAGCGGCCATCGCGGCGCTCTGCTTGCGCAGAAGCTGCTGGATCGACCAGACCGCCTGATTGGCCTGATCCTGCTGGGCAACAACTTCGTCAACATTTCGGCATCCGCCATCGCGACCATCGTCGCCTTGCGTCTGGGCGGTGAGGCCGGAATCCTGGTCGGCACGGCAATACTGACCGTGGTTGTTCTGATTTTTGCCGAAGTCGCGCCAAAGACCGTGGCTGCCTATCACCCCGAGCGTTTCGGTTTCGCCGCGTCCTACGTGCTGTGGCCGCTGCTGCGGGTTTCACAGCCCGTCGTGTGGTCGGTCAACCTGCTTGCCAACGGCGTGTTGCGCGGGCTGGGCATCCGCAAAATTCGTGGCGACAGCGACCAGCTGAGCCCGGAGGAACTGCGCACGCTGCTGGCCGAAGGCGGAGGACTGATCCGACCACGCGACCGCCGCATGCTGCTCAACATCCTTGAGCTCGAGGAACTGACGGTCGATGAGATCATGGTGCCTCGGCGAGAAGTGCATGGCATCGATCTCGATGCGCCCGGCGAGAACGTGCTGGCCGCCATCGGCCGCTTCCCGTATTCGCGGATTCCCATCTATCGGGGCAGCGTTGATCGTATTTCCGGGGTGGTCAACACCCGTCAGATTCTGCCACTGCTTGCCCACGACTCGGTTGATGTGCTGGCGCTCGAGCGTGGCGCCAAAAAGCCCTATTTCATTCCCAGCGGAACGCCGCTGACCCGCCAGCTGCAGGAGTTCCAGCGCCGCGAGCGCCGGATGGGCTTCGTGGTGGACGAATACGGTGATCTCCAGGGCCTGATCACCATTCAGGACATCCTCGAAGAGATCGTCGGCGAGTTCACCACCGGACCCGAAGCGGTGCCAAACCGCGCTGCCCAGCTGGCCGACGGCAGCATTCGCGCCGAGGGACGGATGCGCATCCGACTGCTCAATCGCCAGTTCGGCTGGGAGCTGCCGACCGACGGCGCATCCACGCTCAGCGGCCTGATCGTTGAGCGGCTGGACGGTTTACCCGAGCAGGGTACCGGCGCCGATCTCTTCGGCCTGCATATGCATTTCGAACGCGTCGACGACAACCTCGTCCGGCTGGTGCTTATCCGGTCGCTGGATGCTGCTCCGAAGGCGTGAACCCGGAGCGTGGGTTCAGGATCCGCAGCTACACCTTGTCCTTCAGCAGCTCCCACAGCACCGCTGCGAGTACGATCAGAACCAATACCACCCCGGCCTGCCGCAGCCACATCGGCACCGGTTTTGGCCCGACCTCCACGTTGACAGCCGATGTGCGGCGACGCCAGTCGTCCTTGATCGGCTCCAGCCTCAGGCTGGAGTTTTCCAGCAGCTGACTGGCGAGCACCACGGGCGGAACGTCGGCGACCGGCCGGACTGCCGGCACGGCCGCCGGTCCGGTTTCCATCTGCGCATCAGAAAAGCCCAACGCCCGCAGTCGCTCGGAGACACTGTGACCCGGATCAACGCTCAGTCGCTGCTGCAGCGAGTCATTGGCGGTGACCAGACTACGCAGGTCGCGGGCGAAGGCTTTGAGGTCGGGATAGCGGTCATTTGGGCTTTTGGCCAGCATCCGGTCCAGCATCGGCTGGGCGAAGGCCACCCGGTCAGGTAAACGAGGCGGCGGCGTGTTGACGTGCGCGTAGGCCACCTGCATCGGCGTTTCAAAATCGAACAGGATTTTGCGCGCCAGCAGTTCGTAGAACATGACGCCGAGCGAATACTGATCGGTGCGGCCATCGACCGGACCGGCCTGCGCCTGCTCCGGACTCATGTAGGTCGGTGTGCCGATCATCATGCCGGTCTGGGTCAGCCGCATGGCGTCCGATCCGGCCACCCTGGCGATGCCAAAATCGGTCAACACCGGCGTCTTCTTGCCGCGAAACAGGATATTCCCGGGCTTCAGATCGCGATGCACCACGCCATTGTCGTGCGCAAACTGCAGGGCATCGGCGATCTGCACCACCACCGCAATGGCCTCCGACAGGGTCAGGCCGTCTTTCATGCGATCAGACAGCGAGCCGCCGTCCAGATACTCCATCGCGATATAGCTCAGCCCGTCGCCCTGCGAAATGTCGAACACCCCGACGATGTTGGGGTGCGGCAGACGGGCCATGGTCCGCCCTTCATTGAGGAAGCGCTTTTCCTCGCTGCCGTCACCGATGTGCCGCATGATCTTTATCGCGACCTTGCGGTCAAGCGAGCGCTGCACCGCGATGAACACCGACGCCATTCCGCCCTGACCAATCTTGACGCCAAGCTCGTAGCCCGGAATCTGATAGACCGGATCGCTCAGCGACTTGGCTTGGATGGTTTCGAGAGTCATCTTCCCGGATACGGTGACGCGGACGGTGTGGCCATGGCGACGCGCTCCGCATCGCGCAGGGTCACCTGTGGAGTTTACGACACCCGCTGACGAATTGTGACGCAGTTGACGTCTTTGCGTGGCGTTTGACAGCTGCGCCCGGCGGCCATCCGGATGGCGCAGCAGCAGTGGCTGCCACAGGCAGCGTCAACTCAAATGAAAAGGCCGCCCGGGTGGGCGGCCCTTTACTTTCGATGTGGTGCCGGAAATAGGAATCGAACCTACGACCTCATCATTACGAATGACGCGCTCTACCAACTGAGCTATTCCGGCGAGGCGCTAGTGTACCGCCATCTGCTGAGGCGCCCGACAGCCGCAGATGCTGCGAGGGTCACCCGAAGCGCAGGGCGCGCAGTGTAGGCGCAGGGTCTGGAGCGGTCAATCGACCATCACCACGCGCAGTTCGCGCGGCAGCGCAAACACAATGTTCTCCGGCTGGCCGGGCAGCTCCAGCGCTTCGGCTGCTCCGAGCTCCCGCAATCGCTCCAGCACGCCTTCCACCAGCACCTCCGGAGCGGAGGCGCCCGCGGTGACGCCAATGGCTCGCTTGCCCTCCAGCCAGCGCGGATCAATGTCGGTGGCGCCGTCAATCAGCAGCGCCTGGGCGCCCTCTCGCTCCGCAAGCTCGCGCAGGCGGTTGGAGTTGGAGCTGTTGGACGAGCCCACCACCAGCACCAGATCACAGCGCGCGGCCAACGCGCGAACGGCGTCCTGGCGATTCTGGGTGGCGTAGCAGATATCGTCATGTCGTGGCCCCTGGATGGCCGGAAACCGTTGCCGGAGCGCCTCAATCACCTGCCGGGTATCGTCCACCGAGAGGGTGGTCTGGGTGGTGTAAGCGACATGGTCTGGCTGCCCCACTTCCAGGGTCGCCACGTCAGCGACACTTTCGACCAGATAGATGCTGCCGCTGCCGCGTTCGGCATTCCACTGACCCATCGTCCCCTCGACTTCCGGGTGGCCGGCGTGACCGATAAGGACCACATCGCGACCGGCGCGGCAATGCCGGCTGACCTCGATGTGGACTTTCGTGACCAGCGGGCAGGTGGCATCAAACACCCTCAGACCCCGTCGCTCAGCCTCCATCCGCACCGCTTGCGATACCCCATGGGCGCTGAAAATGACCGTCGCGCCATCGGGCACCTCGTCAAGCTCCTCGACAAACCGGGCGCCGCGATTGCGCAGGTCTTCGACCACAAAGCGGTTGTGCACCACCTCATGACGAACGTAGATCGGCGCACCCAGCATCTCCAGCGCACGCTTGACGATCTCGATGGCGCGATCCACGCCGGCGCAAAAGCCGCGCGGATTGGCAAGCAGAACTTCGGTCACGGCTGTTCTCCTGATCGGGCCGGCCCCAGCAACCCCAGCACCACCATGCCAATGGCACCGCCGACGATCGCCGCATCGGCGATATTGAAGGCCGGCCAGTGATGGCTACGCCAGTACCAGTCGATGAAATCAACAACATGGCCGCAGCGGAACTCACTGGCGCAGCGCAGGCGGTCCACCAGATTGCCCAGTGCGCCACCGATGATCAGCGCATACGGCAACCCCTGTCGCCAGTCACTGCGCGGAGTGCGGCTGAGCCACCAGATCAGCAGGCCGCTGATGGCGACCGCCAGCGTGGCGAACAGCCAGCGCTGCCAGCCTGACGCGCTACCCAGCAAGCTGAACGCGGCACCCGGGTTGAAGGTCAGCGTCCAATTCCAGAAGCCCTCGACAAACACCACCGGCTGATGCGGCTCAAGGTGCTCCAGTGCCAGCTGCTTGGTCCAAAGGTCGAGACCGATGATCACCGCGGACAGCAGCAGCCAGGACAGGGCATTGGGGCGAGGCGGGATGCTCATGTGATTGATCGCCTCAGAACCAGCGCCGGACTTCACCGACGCCGTCGACATTTTCGACGCAGCGACCGCACAGCTCAGGATGCTCGACGCTGGCGCCGACCTCCTCGCGATAGTGCCAGCAGCGCACGCACTTGCCGTGCGCACTGGCGGTTGCATCGATCCATGCATCAGCGGCGTCAACCCGAACTGCCGATGACGGGCGCTGGTCGGTCGGCCTTAGGGTCAGCTGCGAGGTGATGAAGAAGAACCGCAGCTCATCCGACACGCACTGCAAACGCTGCAGCAGGTCTCTGTTGAGATACAGCGTGACCTCCGCCTGCAGCGACGCACCCACCACACCGGACGCCCGCATTGGCTCCAGCACCCGCGACACGGCTTCGCGCAGCACCAGCAGCTGGTCGAAATCAGCGGCCGCGAGCGGCGCATCGGCGGGCAGCGACGGCAGTCCCTCGTACCAGGTGCTGAACAGCACCTCCGCCGGTCGCTCGCCCGGCAGATGCTGCCAGACCTCGTCGGCAGTGAAGGACAGGATCGGCGCGATCCAGCGCGAGAACGCGTGGGCGATGTGGAACATCGCACTCTGCGCCGAGCGCCGACCGCGACTGTCGGCCTGCATGGTGTAAAGCCGATCTTTGGTGACATCCAGGTACAGCGAACCCAGCTCGACCGTGCAGAAGTTCGACAGCCGCTGCACGATGTCGGCGAAATCGTAGCGTTCGTAGGCCGCGATGACATCACGCTGCAGCGCGGCGGCCCGGTGCAGGATCCAGCGGTCGAGCAGCAGCAGCTGGTCGTCGGGCAGCAGATCCTGCGCCGGATCGAAACCGCCCAGATTGGCGAGCAGGAAGCGCGCCGTGTTGCGGATGCGCCGGTAGGCATCGGCGCTGCGCTTGAGGATTTCGTCGCTGACCGACATTTCGTTGCGGTAGTCGGTGGATGCCACCCACAGCCGCAGCACGTCGGCGCCCAGCTTGCCCATCACCTCCTGCGGCGCCACCACGTTGCCGACCGACTTGGACATCTTGCGGCCATGCTGATCCACCGCAAAACCGTGGGTGAGGACCTGCCTGTAGGGCGCCGCGTGATCGATCGCGATACCGGTCAGCAGCGAGCTCTGAAACCACCCGCGATGCTGATCGGAACCCTCGAGGTAGAGATCAGCCGGCTTGCCCAGCCCGCGCGCTGCCAACACGCCCTCGTGGGTGACGCCGGAGTCGAACCAGACATCGAGGATATCGGTGACCTTGTCGTACGCCTGAGCTTCATCGCCCAGCAGCTCGGCGGCGTCCAGCGCAAACCAGGCGTCAACGCCGGCCTGCTCGACCCGCTCGGCCACCGCGTTCATCAGTTCGACCGAGCGCGGGTGAGGCTCGCCGGTGATACGGTGGACGAACAGCGCAATCGGCACGCCCCAGGTGCGCTGACGGCTGATGCACCAGTCAGGCCGCCCGGCAATCATCGACTGAATTCGCGCTTCACCCCATTCGGGGAACCAGCCGCCGGCCTTGCCGATGGTGGCAATCGCAGCCAGCGCATCAGATCGCAACCCCGCCTGCTCCATCGAAATGAACCATTGCGGCGTGGCGCGAAACGCCACTGGCGTCTTGTGTCGCCAGCAGTGCGGGTAGCTGTGCTGCAGGCTGCTGCTGGCGAGCAGCACGCCGCGCTCGCGCAGCAGCTCGGTGATGCTGTCATTGGCCTTCCAGATGAACTGGCCCTCGAACAGCGGCGTGCCGGGCAAAAACACGCCATTGCCGCCGATCGGGTTCATCTGGGCCGCGGGGTAGCGGTCAACGAGGCCGTACTTCTGGCCGACCACGAAATCCTCCTGACCATGCCCCGGCGCGGTGTGGACTGCGCCGGTGCCGTCCTCGGCGGTCACGTGGTCGCCCAGGATGACCGGTATCTCGCGGTCGTAGAACGGATGCTTGAGCAGGGCATGCTCGAGCGCCGCGCCACGCGCCCGACCAAGCACTACGAAATTGGCCACGCCGTAGCGCGCCAGCGCGCGCTCCGCCAGGTCGGCCGCCAGCACCAGCAGCCGTCGAGCCTCGCCACGCGGCGGGCCTTCGACCAGCAGGTAGTCCAGGTCCGGACCCAGGGTAACCGCCAGACTGGCCGGCAATGTCCACGGCGTGGTGGTCCAGATCGGCACGGCCAGAAGCGTTCCCGCCGCGACGCTGACGCCAAAGTGCGCCGCAAGCGCAGCCGAGTCGTGCGCGTCGTAGGCCACATCAACCTGGGGCGACACCTTGTCCGCGTACTCGATCTCGGCCTCGGCCAGCGCCGACCCGCAGTCAAAGCACCAGTGCACCGGCTTGGCGCCTCGGCTCAGATGGCCGTTCGCAACGATCTTCGCCAGGGCGCGGACGATGTCCGCCTCGAAGCGGAAATCCATTGTCCGGTAAGGATTTTCCCAATCGCCGAGCACGCCGAGCCGCTTGAAATCGCGGCGCTGGCCGTCGATCTGCTCAGCGGCGTATTCGCGGCAGCGCGCGCGGAATGCGGCGGCGTCCAGCGTGACGCCGACCTTGCCATGCTTCTTCTCAACCGCATGCTCGATCGGCAGACCGTGGCAGTCCCAGCCGGGAATGTAGGGCGCATCGAATCCCGCCAGCAGCTTTGACTTGACGACGATGTCCTTCAGAATCTTGTTGACCGCGTGGCCGATGTGAATGGCGCCGTTGGCGTACGGCGGGCCGTCGTGCAGCACAAAGGTCGGGCGACCACGAGCGTGCTCCCGAATGCGTCCGTACAGCCCCTCGCGCTCCCAGCGCTCAAGGGTGTCGGGTTCGCGCCGGGGCAGATCACCACGCATCGGAAATGCGGTCTCCGGGAGGTGAATGGTGGCCTTGTAGTCGTGCGATGCGCTCACGCGGTCTTCCGTTGTTGGGCCGCTGGCGCACCGAGAATCGCGCGCGCTTGGTCGGCGTCACGATCCATCTGTACGACCAGGGCAGGCAGGTCAGGGAACTTCAGCTCGTCGCGCAGTTTGGCGACGAACTCCACTTCGATCCGGCGACCGTAAAGATCGCCATCGAAGTCGAACAGGTGCGCCTCCAGCAGCGGCTCGACGCCGTCCACCGTTGGCCGGGTGCCGAGGCTGGACACGCTGGCAACAGGTTCCGGGCGCACGCCATGCACCCAACTGGCGAAAATGCCGCCCAGCGCCGGCTGCCGTCCCGCCAGACGCAGGTTTGCGGTCGGGTAGCCGAGCGTCCGGCCGAGCTGTCGGCCGCGAACCACCCGATTGCTGATCGAATACGGCCGACCGAGCAGGCGGGCGGCGGTGTCCAGATCACCCGCTTTCAGGGCCGCGCGAATCGCCGAGCTGGACACCCGGAAACCGTCATGCTGATGGGTATCGATGCTGTCGGCCACAAAGCCCAGAGACCGGCCCAGTTCACGCAGCATGGCGATGTCTCCGCGCCGCCCCCGGCCAAAGCGGAAGTCGGCGCCGGTCCAAACTTCACGCACCCCCAACCGGCCAACCAGGATCTGCTCGACGAAGGTCTCCGCCTCCATTGCGGCGAGCGCCGCGTTGAAACGCAGCATGCCGACCGTGTCGACGCCGGCGGCGCGCAGCCGCTCGAAGCGATCGCGCCACGAGGCGACCCGTGCCGGCGCCTGCGCGCCCAGAAAGTGCTCACGCGGAATGGGCTCGAAGGCCAGCACTGCCGAGGCAACGCCACGCGCGCAGGCGCGCGCAAGCGTGTGGCCGATCAGCGCCTGGTGGCCCAAGTGGAGGCCGTCAAAAGCACCGATGCAGACCACAGAGCCGCGCGGAGCAACGCATCCGCCATCGACATCCCGGAACAGCCTAGTCATCCGCAGGATTATACCGTGCAGTGCAACATTGGCCGGCCTCGACCTGTTTGAAGGTCAGGGTCTGGATGCAACCGCTGCGCGGTTCAGCGCTCGCGCAGGTCGCGCGGGCGCAGCCCGGTCAGCAGCAGGGCGAAGCCGTAGGCCAGCGCACCGCTCACCACCAGCAGCAGAGTGCCACCCCAGCGTTCGAGTTCGCCCAGGGTCGACCAATCAGGCAGCGAGTGGCGCAGCAGCAGCACGCTTGCGGCAAGCGCAGCACAGGCAAGGCCTAGCTGCACGGCAAACCGGCGCCAGCCGTCGCTGGGCGCGAACAGGTTCTGGCGCCGCAACGCCCGCCATAGCAGCCAGGGATTGAGCAGGCCCGCCAAGGCGGTGGCGAGCGCAATTCCGACATGTGCGCCGGGGATATCCTGCAGCCAGAGCGGAGTAACCAGGGCAACCGTCAAACCAACGTTGACGGCCACCGTGATCAGGGCAACGCGCATCGGCGTGCGCGTGTCCTGCCGCGCAAAAAACGCCGGCGCCAGGACTTTGCTGAGCATGAAGCCGGGCACGCCGAGGCTCATGGCCATGAGCGCCAGTGCAGTCATGCGGGTATCGTTGAAATCAAAGGCGCCGCGCTGGAACACCGTCATCACCAGCGGCTCGGCAAGCAGCATCAGCCCCAGCGCGGCCGGCAACCCCACCAGCAGCACGATGCGCAGGCCCCAGTCCAGCCCGCTGGAGAAGCCGACCGCATCGGTCGCAGTGAACCGTCGCGAAAGATGCGGCAGGATCACCGTGCCGATTGCCACGCCAAACAGGCCGAGTGGAAACTCGACCAGCCGGTCCGAATACCACAGCCAGGTCTGGCTGCCCACCGCCAGCAGCGATGCGAACACGGTCCCGACGATCAGGTTCACCTGCGCCACCGACGAAGAAAACAAGGTCGGCAGCATCAGACGACCAACCCGGCGCACCTCCGGATGGCGCAGGTCAAGGCGCAGCCGAGGCAGCAGTCCGTGCCGGGCCAGCGACGGCCAAAGCAGCGCGAACTGGGCGACGCCTGCGGCCAGCACGCCCCAGGCCAGCGACTTCGCCGGCACATCGAGGTGTCCACTCAGCATCAACATGGCGGCGATCACGGCCAAGTTGTGCAGGACCGGTGTCGCCGCTGGCAGCGCAAAGCGCTGCAGACTGTTGAGCACGCCACCGGCCAACGCGGTCAGGGCAATGAAGAACAGGTAGGGGAAGACAATCCGCAGCATCTCGCTGGTCAGGTCGAACTTGGCCGGATCGGCAAGCGTGCCGGGCGCGATCAAGGTGACGATCAGCGGCGCTGCCAGCATTCCGAGCGCGGTCACCACCAGCACCACCGCGCACAGCGCGCCACTGACGTGATCCAGAAAATCCTTCAGCGCCCGCGCGTCGCCGCGCTGGCGCAACTCGCTGAAGACCGGCACGAACGCCATGGCGAACGAGCCTTCCGCGAAGATGCGGCGCAGGTAGTTCGGCACCCGATAGGCGATGGTGAAGGCGTCGGTGGCGGCGCCTGCACCAAACAAGGCGGCCTGCAGCACGTCGCGGGCGAAGCCCGCAAGCCGCGACAGCAGCGTCATCGCGCCAAACACCAGCGATGAGCGCAACAGCTTGGGCGTGCTCATGCTGGCCAGCATGTTGCATGAACCTCAAACGCCCTCGCTTGCCTCTTGTCCGCACCAGGGTTTTTCCTCAGTCGGTCGTTTGGCCAGATACGCCGCTGCTTCGGAAAACCCCGTGTGCGAACACTATCCTGCGCGATCATCGAGCGAATTCATGAAACATGCGGGTTGGAAATCGCTCACCAGAGGCACGACGATCGAGCGATGGATTGACGACCCCAGAGGCATCCCGCATACTTCGCGGTCTTACACGGTTTCTTTTACCGCCACTACCGTCACCGATTCTCCAGGAGCTGTTCCCTTGGCCAACATCAAATCCGCGAAGAAGCGCGCCCGTCAGGCAATCGTGCGCAACGAGCGCAACGTCAGTCAGCGCTCGATGCTGCGCACCGCCGTGAAGAAGGTGCTCAAGGCCATCGAGGCCAACGACGCGCCCGCTGCCAACAGCGCCTTCGTGACCGCGCAGCCCATTCTTGATCGCTTCGCCGCCCGCGGCCTGATCCACAGGAACAAGGCTGCCCGCCACAAGAGCCGCCTGACCGCGCGAATCCGCGCAATCCAGTAAGCAAGTCACTGGGCGACAGGCGAGACCAGAGCCGGCGCAAGCCGGCTCTTCTACGTTCAGGGGACAGTCGGCGTCAAACGGCATTGGCGCAGTCACCCGTCGCTGGCGTCACCCAGCGGGAGGGCGTCCGCTGTTGCCGCCGCCGCCGCTCGCGCCTCGGCCTCGGCCTCGCGCAGGGCATTGAGGTAGCTCATCACCTGCTGGGCCACCGTCCACGTTCCTTCCTTGCCGATTGCGGCAACCGCAAACCAGGGCGCGGTCCAATCCAGCGCAGCGATGATCGCAGCAGTGCGCTCCTCGCGCTGGTCTTCTGGCAGCAGATCGAGCTTGTTGAGCAGCAGCCAGCGCGGCCGGTTGACCAGATCCGGATCGAATTTGGCCAGCTCCGTCTCGATCGCCCGCACCTGCTGGGCAACCTGCTGCTCGGGCCGCTCCTGGTCAACAAACGGCGCGGCGTCCACGATGTGCAGCAGCAGCCGGGTCCGCTGGACGTGCTTCAGAAACATGATGCCGAGCCCCGCACCATCGGCGGCGCCCTCGATCAGCCCCGGGATGTCGGCCACCACGAAGCTGTGATCCTGCCCCACCCGCACCACGCCCAGATTGGGGTAAAGCGTGGTGAACGGGTAGTCGGCCACCCGCGGGGTTGCCGCCGACACGGCGCGGATGAAGGTGCTCTTGCCGGCGTTTGGAAAGCCCAGCAGACCGACATCAGCCAGCAGTTTCAGCTCGAGCTTGATCTCGCGGACCTCGCCGGGCGAGCCAGGGATGGCGCGCCGCGGAGAGCGATTGGTCGAGCTCTTGAAGTGCATGTTGCCAAGCCCGCCCTTGCCTCCCTGGGCAACCCTGAGCCGCTGACCGTGTTCGGTGAGGTCACCAATCATTTCATCGGTGTCTTCGGTGGTAATCACGGTGCCGACCGGCACGCGAATGACGATATCTTCGCCACCCTTGCCATACATCTGCTTGCCCATCCCGTTCTCACCGCGCTGGGCACCAAACTTCCGCTGATGGCGAAAGTCCACCAGGGTGTTGAGATTCTCGTCGGCGACCAGCCAGACGCTTCCGCCATCGCCGCCATCGCCGCCGTCGGGTCCGCCGAGCGGAATGAACTTCTCGCGCCGGAAACTGATGCAGCCATTTCCGCCGTCGCCAGCCTTGACCGTGATTTGCGCTTCGTCGACCAGTTTCATGCGGTACCGGGGAAAGTGTGGGGAGCAGTGTGGGACGTAAATCGGGTGAAGCGCCTGAGCGGAGAGTCTAGGCGCTCAACGGGTCGTGGCGCGGGCAGCGGGAGGCTAGCGTCGGGCGCATGCCGCGGCAGGCCGCATCGTCGGATGGATCGTGCCACCCGGCTCAGAAACAAAAAAGCCCCGCCTGAGCGGGGCTTTCTGAGCTCGGCCAGCGCTGCCGGCCTGATCGACAGCGATGCAGCAGCGGCGATCAGGCAGCCGGACTGACGCTTACAAAGCGACGGTTCCTGGCGCCTTTCACAGCAAACTCGACCTTGCCATCAACCAGCGCGAACAGCGTGTGGTCGCGGCCAAGGCCAACGCCAGCGCCAGGGTGGAACTGGGTGCCGCGCTGACGAATGATGATGTTGCCGGCTTCCACGGCCTGTCCGCCGTAGATCTTGACGCCGAGGTACTTCGGATTTGAATCGCGGCCGTTACGGGTGCTGCCGCCTGCCTTTTTATGTGCCATGACTAGTTCTCCTGAGGCGTATTGACGGCGCTGTTAGGCGCTGATGCCAGTGATTTCGATTTCGGTGTAATGCTGACGGTGGCCCATCTGCTTGCGGTGGTGCTTGCGGCGCCGGAACTTGACGATCCGGACCTTGTCGGCACGACCGTGACTCTTGATCGACGCGGACACGATCGCGCCCGCGACAACCGGCGCGCCGACCGTGATGGTCTCGCCGTCGCCAATCATGAGTACCTGGTCGAAATCGACCGAGCTGCCGGCGTCCAGATCGAGCTTTTCGACGCGCAGCGTCTCGCCCTTCAAAACGCGGTACTGCTTGCCGCCTGTAACGATGACTGCGTACATCTCACTGTCCTCTGTAGTTCTTCTTGGGGTGCTGCAGGTTTCGACCGGCCAAAGAACCGCCGGGCGAGGAAAGACCGCGAAGTATAGCGAGGCTTTGTGCTGAACTCAAACCGCCTTGCCCACCTGGGCTGAACAACCCGCCACCGCCGCCCGACGATCCGGGCTGATCCTCACATGCGCGCACCCCGCCAGCGGACTACACTCGTGGGTTGATTCCGGCGGCAGCAAACCCTGATGGATTTCATCCGCATTCGTGGAGCACGCACGCACAACCTGAAGAACATCGATCTCGATCTGCCGCGCGACAAGCTGATCGTCATCACCGGTCTGTCCGGGTCCGGCAAGTCGTCGCTGGCGTTCGACACCATCTATGCGGAGGGACAGCGGCGCTACGTCGAATCGCTGTCGTCCTATGCGCGGCAGTTCCTGAGCATGATGGAGAAGCCCGATGTTGACCACATCGAAGGGCTTTCGCCGGCCATTTCTATCGAGCAGAAGTCGACCTCGCACAACCCCCGTTCGACGGTGGGCACGATCACCGAGATCCACGACTATCTGCGACTGCTGTTCGCTCGCGTTGGCACGCCGCGCTGCCCGGACCACCTGCAGCCGCTCGAAGCGCAGACGATCAGCCAGATGGTTGACGCCACCCTGGCACTGAATGCCGAACATCGCTACATGCTGCTGGCACCCGTGGTGCGCGGGCGCAAGGGCGAGCACGAGCAGGTTTTCGACCTGCTGCGCTCCCAGGGCCTGGTCCGGGCGCGGGTCAACGGCAGCGTTGTCGAATTGGATGCCACACCCAAGCTGGCGCTGCGCCAGAAGCACACGATCGAAGCGGTCATAGACCGCTTCAAACCGAAAGCGGAGCTGCAGCAGCGACTGGCCGAGAGCTTCGAGCTGTGCATCAAGCTCGGCGACGGTCTGGCGCGGGTGGTGGACATGGACGACCCCGACAGCGCGGAAGTGCTCTTTTCATCCAAGTTCAGCTGTCCGGTGTGCGACTACGCGCTACCCGAGCTTGAGCCGCGGCTGTTCTCGTTCAACTCACCGCTGGGCGCGTGCCAGCGCTGCGACGGGCTCGGCGTCACGCAGTTCTTCGACCCGGCTCGAATCGTGGTCAATCCGGCGCTCAGTCTGGCGGCTGGCGCGGTACGCGGCTGGGATCGGCGCAATGCCTACTATTTCCAGCTGATCCTTGCCCTGGCCAAGCATTACGGCTTTGATGTTGACACGCCGTGGAATGAGCTCAGTCAGCCGCAGCGGGATGCCGTGCTGTTCGGCAGCGGCGAGGAGCAGATCACCTTCAGCTACGTCAGCGAATCCGGCGGACGCACCCCGCGCAAACACCGCTTCGAAGGCATCGTGCGCAACCTTGAGCGGCGCTATCGCGAGACCGAATCGCCGCTGGTGCGCGAGGAGCTGGCCAAGTTCATCAGTGAACAGGCGTGCCCGGACTGTGCGGGTCAGCGACTCAACCGCTCGGCCCGCAACGTGCTGATCGGTGAGCACAATCTGCCCACGATCAGCGCACTTCCGGTCGACGAGACAATGGCGCTGTTCGAGTCGCTCACGCTGCCTGGCTGGCGCGGCGAAATCGCCACCAAAATCGTCAAAGAGATCCGCGAGCGGCTGCGCTTCCTGGTCGACGTCGGCCTCGACTATCTGACCCTTGAGCGCAAGGCCGATTCGCTGTCCGGCGGCGAGGCGCAGCGCATTCGTCTGGCCAGCCAGATCGGCGCCGGTCTGGTTGGCGTGATGTACGTGTTGGACGAGCCGTCGATCGGCCTGCACCAGCGCGATAACGAACGCCTGCTCGGCACGCTGATCCGGCTGCGTGACCTGGGCAACACGGTGATCGTGGTGGAGCACGACGAGGACGCCATCCGTGCGGCGGACCATATCGTCGATATCGGCCCGGCGGCTGGCGTGCACGGAGGCGAGATCGTGGCCGAGGGCAGCTATGCCGATGTGCTGGCCAGTGAGCGCTCGATCACTGGCCAGTTTCTCTCCGGCAGGCGCCGCATCGAGGTGCCGCACACGCGCCACGCGCCCGACCCCAGCCGCATGCTGCGGGTGCTGGGGGCCAGCGGCAACAACCTGCGCGGGGTGGATCTGGAGATCCCAGCCGGCTGTCTGGTCTGTGTGACCGGCGTGTCGGGCTCCGGCAAGTCAACCCTGATCAACGACACCCTGTTCCGGCTGGCGACGCTCGAGCTCAACGGCAGCAACGTACAGCCGGCCGCCCACCGTGAAGTGCACGGGCTGGACCTGTTCGACAAGGTGGTCGAGATCAACCAGTCGCCGATTGGCCGCACGCCGCGCAGCAACCCGGCGACCTACACCGGCCTGTTCACGCCGCTGCGCGAGCTGTTTGCGCAGGTGCCCGAGGCGCGTGCACGCGGCTACCTGCCGGGCCGCTTCAGCTTCAACGTCAAGGGCGGGCGCTGCGAGGCCTGCCAGGGCGACGGCATGATCAAGGTCGAGATGCACTTCCTGCCCGACGTCTATGTGCCGTGCGACGTGTGCAAGGGGCGGCGCTACAACCGCGAGACCCTGGCAGTCACTTACAAGGGCCATACCATCCACGATGTGCTGTCGATGACGGTCGAAGATGCGCTGGCCCTGTTTGGACCGATCCCAGGAATCGCCCGCAAGCTGGAAACGCTGATGGCAGTCGGACTGTCGTACATCACGCTGGGCCAATCGGCGACCACCCTGTCGGGCGGTGAGGCGCAGCGGGTGAAGCTGTCCAAGGAGCTGTCCAAACGCGACACCGGTCGCACCCTGTATATCCTGGACGAGCCGACCACCGGCCTGCATTTTCACGACATCGAGCAGCTGCTCGGCGTGCTTCATCGGCTGCGCGACCAGGGCAACACCGTGGTGGTGATCGAACACAACCTTGACGTCATCAAGACCGCCGACTGGGTGATCGACCTTGGGCCGGAAGGCGGCCACCGGGGCGGCCAGATCATCGCCAGCGGAACCCCGGAGCAGGTCGCTGCCAACCCGGCATCGCACACGGGCCGCTTTCTGGCGCGGCTCGATGGATTGCGGCGCCGTTCGCGCAAGGCAGCCGCATGATCAACCGCCTCGCCAGCTCCACGGTAGACATCCGCTGGAGCGATATGGACGCGTTTGGTCACGTCAACAATGCGCGCTTCCACACGTTCATCGAGGAAGCCCGGCTGCGGTGGCTGCAATCGCTGCCAGCACCTTGGGTAACCGACGACATCGGCCCGCTGCTGGCGGCCGTGCAGATGAACTTCCGGCGCCCGGTCGGCTGGCCGGAGACGCTTCGAATCACGCTTGGAGTGCTGCAGGTCGGCGACAGCAGCCTCACGCTCAGCCACGTGGTGACGTCAGCCGGAAGTGACGCGGCGGTTTACGCCGATGGCCACGCAGTGATGGTCTGGATTGATCGGCGCAACGGCCGGCCGATCAGCCTGCCCCCCGAACTGCGCGCAGTCGCGGAGTCAGCTGCTGCGTCGACCTGAGGCGGAGGTAGGCAGGCAGCCGCCGCGCCGCATCGGCACGCTCGAACGACACTCATCTCGTCAATGGTCCGCGCTTGGTTCGCAGCTGGGGGCAATCTTGGCTGCAGCCCACCTCAGCCCGGCATCACCGATGGCGACGCTGCAGCATCAGTGGTGCTGATGATGATCGTGATCATTGCCATCGATCTCGGCTTGCCCGCCCTTGCGCACACGCAACACGATCGGCAGCGGATCGCCTTCATCGTTGATCAGATCGACGATGATCGAGGCACCTTCACTGATCGGGCGGGTCGGCCGCAGCAGCATCAGATGCAGTCCGCCCGGCGACAGCGTAAGGCTGCCTTCAGCGGGAATCTCCAGTGTCGACCTGGCGCGCATGCGGGCGATGCCTTCGGCCTCATAGGATTCATGGAAAACAACCGCCTCGAAGGCCGAGCTGCTGGCATCCACGATGCGCAAAAGCTGCTTGGATTCGTTGCCCAGCACGGCATAGCCGGCCAGGGCGCGGGCACCCGGCGGCGCGGCGCGAATCCAACCCTCCTTGGCGGAAAAGCTGATCTCAGCGGCAAGCGCCGCAAATGCCGTGAAGCCAAGCAGCAAGCAAATGAGTTTTTTCATGGGGCCAAGTATATCGACTGGGCGCCCTCTCCCAGTGAACACTGACCGCATGCCGCGCCTTCGGGTAGCCTTGCGGCTTTGACTCAGAGCGCAGCCCGATGATCCAGCAGCACAGCCACCCCGATGACATTGTTGAGCTGCGCATGGCGCGGCCACCGGTCAATGCGCTGAATCCCGCGCTGCTCGCCCTGCTGCGTGACGCCATCACCGAGGCGCCGGGCCAGGGTGCTCGCGGTTTGGTGCTGTCGGGGTTTCCGGGCCTGTTCTCGGCGGGACTGGATGTACCTGCCCTTCTGACGCTCGACCCAGTGGGGCTGGAGGCGGCGTGGCGGAGCTTCTTCGAAGTCTGTGCGGCGCTTGCAGCAAGCCCGATTCCGACCGCCGCCGCGATCACCGGGCACAGCCCCGCAGGCGGTGCGGTCATCAGCCTCTACTGCGACTACCGGGTTATGGCGGACGGCAACTTCCGCATCGGTTTGAACGAGGTCCAGGTCGGACTGGTGGTGCCGGCAGCGATCCAGTTCGCGTTTCGCCGGCTGGTCGGAGCGCACCGCGCCGAGCGCATGCTGGTGGCCGGCGCGATGATCGAGTCGGCGCGCGCGCGCGACATCGGGATGGTCGACGTTCTGGCGCCGTTGGAGCAGGTGGTTCCCGAAGCGGTCAACTGGCTGCGCGAGACGCTTGCGCTGCCGCAGCAGGCCATGCTGCGAACGCGACAGCTGGCGCGTGCCGACCTGGTGGAGGCGCTGGGCGACCCGGCAACGCTCGACCTGAGCGGCTTTGTGGACAGCTGGTTTGGCGAGGAGACGCAGCGCGTGCTGCACGCGCTGGTCGCCAGGCTGAAGTCGAAGTCGGCCTGACCGGCGGCCCGGCGGGAGGCCTCAGGCGCCCTTCGCCACCGGCCGGTGTGGGTCTGCGATCCACTCGCTCCACGAGCCCGCATATAGCCGGGATCCGCTTAACTCGGCGTGCTCCATCGCCAGCACGTTGTGGCAGGCGGTAACACCGGAGCCGCACATGTGGACCGCATCGGTCGCCGGCTGTCCGTGGAGCAGCGCATCGAACTCCGCACGCAGCGCGTCCGGCGATTTGAAGCGACCGGTTCGATCCAGATTCTGCGCATAGTGCCGGTTGACCGCACCGGGAATGTGCCCAGCCACCTTGTCGATCGGCTCGATTTCACCGCGGTAGCGCTCCGGCGCGCGGGCGTCGATCAATGCGCCGCTGTGTCCGGCCATGCGTGCGGCCAAGACCGCGATCGAGGCGACCGACCGCACGTTGAAGCGGGCGCTGTAGGTGATCGGCTTGGGTCGCGGAACGCTTTTCTGCAGCGCCTTGCCACCGGCCACCCAGGCGGTCAGACCGCCATCGAGTACAGCGACCTTGTCGTGTCTGAGCGAGCGCAGGAGCCACCACAGCCGGGCGGCATAGGCCCCATCCGCACCGTCATAGGCGACCACCTGGGTTTGCGGATCGATCCCCCACCGGCCGAGTCGGGCGCATAGCGCGGTTGCGTCGGGCAACGGGTGGCGACCGCCGCCGGAGGTTTTGCCGAGGTCGGAAAGGTCGCGTTCCAGATGCGCGTATACCGCGCCGGGAATATGGCCCGTCAGATAGGCGCGCTCGCCGGCGGCAGCGTCGCGCAGGTCGAATCGACAGTCGACGATCACCAGGCCCTTCTGGCCAACAGATGCGTCAAGTTCATCACAGGAAACCAGGGTTCGCCAGTTCATGCTCGTCGTCTGTACGTCAGCGGGGCGTCACGCGCCGGTCAGGCGCTGGCGCAAATTGACCAACATCGCCGCTGTCGCGCCCCAGATCAGGTGCCGGCCGTAGCGGAACTGGTAATAGTGTCGCATTCGGCCGCGATAGTCAGCCTGACGGCGTTCGCAGTTTGCAGGATCGAGCAGAAACGCCAGCGGCACTTCAAACGATTCCGCCACTTCGCGGGGGTCGGGCACGGCAAGATAGCCTGCATCCAGTCGCGCCACCACGGGCAGCACGCGGAAGCCGGTGATTGTGTCGTAGGGGTCGGTGAAGCCAAGCGGCCGCAGCCAGCTGCTGACGATTGCGACCTCCTCCGCGGTTTCGCGCAGCGCCGCCGCCAGCGGACCGCCGTCAGAGGCTTCGATTCGCCCACCGGGAAAGCTGACCTGGCCCGCGTGATTGCTAAGATGCTCGGTTCTGCGGGTCAGCAGCACCTGCGCGCCTTCTGTTCGCTCGACCACACCTATCAGAACTGCTGCGGGCGTCCGCAGCTGGCTTGCCGGCAGCAGATCGGCAAGTTCGTCGGCATTCCATGCCGGGCCCTGCGGCGGCGCATCGAGGGAATGCAGCCGGATTCCGAACAGCGGATCAAGCTGCCCGGCCAATAGCGCTGCGCCTCCCGCCAGTTCAAGCAGGGCATTCACGTCGCGCGGCTTGCCTCGCGCTGAGGCAACACATAAAGCATGAGCGCGAGACGCGCCTCGTCGCTCAGCGCGCCCCAGGCGGCGATCTCGTCCACGTTACGGTGGCAGCCTTCACACAGCCCGGATGAGTCGATATTGCAAACGCCGATGCAGGGCGAGAGGATCGCCTGGCGCGGCGCGGGTAGATCGAAAAAGCCCATCGCAGTCACCGGTCACGCACGGCCGCGTCGCGGCGGCCGTGCGTGAGCTCCTCAGTTGACTTCGACCAGCGTGACGTCAAACACCACCGCCTGGCTCGGACCAATGGGGGAGCGCGGCGAATCGCCATAGGCGAGCTCAGCCGGCATGAAAAGCTCCCAGCGGGAGCCGGACTTCATCAGCGGCAAGGCCTCCTGCAGGCCCTTCAGAGGCGCATCGGACACGCGCATCGTGACTGGCTGGTTGCCCTGATAGGTGCTGGCGAACTCCTGACCGGTGTAGAGCGACCCACGGAACTGCAGTTTGACCTCGCTGGTGGCGGCCGGACGGCCGCCAGTGCCCTCCTCGATGACCCGATACTGCAGGCCACTTGGCAGCGTCACGATGCCAGGCTTGCCGCGATTCTTGGACAGAAACTCGTCGCTCTTGGACTTGTTCTCACCAGAGACACGGGTGAACTCGGTGCGCATCTGCTCCCCGAGCTTGGCCTGCATCTGCTCCAGCGAGGCGCGCATGTCGGCTTCAGCAACCGCCGGTGGCCGCTTGCCGTAACCGTCCTGAATCGCACGGATCACGGTGTTGATATCGACATCGATCTTGCGCTCGTTGAAGTCTTTGCCGATTTCAAAGCCAACCGAATAGCTCAGCTTGCCCTTTTCCGACGTTGTGTCCTGCGCGGTCGCGGCCTGCATTCCCATGATCGCGAGTAGTGCGATCGCCAAGCGAAACTTCATCGACAGCCTCCTGAAGGCGTTAACAGCAGATCCGGGTCAGAACGACCCGACGAAAAGACCGCTAAGGATACCGGGCGTCCGCCCTGCCCGCTACCGGGCGGAGCAAGTCCGTTCACCCCGCGCTCCCGAATGACCGGTCCAAGAGAGCGTCAAGCGCACTGCAGAGTTCCCGCGCCGCGCCACGCTGGACGGCTAGAATTCAGGCTCACCAATCCACAAGGGACCGCCGTCATGTCCACTTCGACCCTGCTGATCGAACCACGCGGTGCCATCCAGCGGATCACCATCAACCGTCCCGACAAGCTCAATGCGCTCAACCAGCAGACATTGACCGAGCTGCATGCGGCGTTTGCCGCCGCCGGCAGCGACGCCAGCGTGCGGGTCGTTGTTTTGCGCGGCGCTGGCGACAAGGCTTTTGTGGCAGGGGCCGACATCGCCGAGCTGGCCACCGCCAGTCCAATCGCGGCGCGCGAGTTCTCGCGCCATGGGCAGCAGCTGATGAGCCGGGTCGAAGCGCTGGGCAAGCCGGTCATCGCCGAGATCGACGGGTTTGCGCTGGGCGGTGGCATGGAGCTGGCAATGGCCTGCCATTTCCGGATTGCCAGCGAGCGCGCCCGCTTCGGGCAGCCGGAGATCAACCTCGGCATCATTCCGGGATTTGGCGGCACCCAGCGCCTGCTGCGCCTTGCCGGCAGGCAGGCCGCCCTGGAACTTTGCCTGACTGGCACCCCCATTTCTGCGGCTCGCGCACTGGCGCTGGGGATGGTGAATGCCGTGGTGGCGCCGGAGCAGCTCGAAGACGACGTTCTGGCCCGTGCGGCCCGTTTGGCGGCGGCGGCCCCGCTGGCGCTGCGCGGCATTCTGGATGCCATTCTGGTCGGTGGCGAGTGCCCGCTGCCGATGGCGCTCGACTACGAAACCCAGTGCTTTGCGGTGTGCGCCGCCAGCGAAGACATGCGCGAGGGAACCCGCGCCTTTCTGGAACGGCGCAAGGCTGAGTTCCACGGCCGCTGACCGATGGCGCGCCAGCACGCCTTCCACGGTGGCTTGCGCCTGCCGGCCCACAAGGCCGAAGCAGCCGGACGCCCGATCGCCCGTTGCCCGCTCCCGGAGCGTCTGCGCGTGCCGCTAACGCAGCACGCGGGTGCCAGCGCACTCGTGCTGGTGAAAGCAGGGGACACGGTGGTCGCTGGACAGCTGCTAGGTCGCGCCGATGGAACGATCAGCGCCGCGGTGCACGCCCCCGCGAGCGGTGTGGTCGAGGCCGTAGACCTGCAGATGCTGCCGCACCCGGGCCAGCTGTCCGCACTTTGCGTGACCATCCGCTGTTCGGCACAGCAGGTCACGCAGTCCTACGAGCCAATGCCCGATTGGCCGCAGTGCGAGGCAAGCGTGCTGCTTGAGCGTATTCAGGAATGCGGCGTGGTGGGTCTGGGCGGCGCCGCGTTTCCCACCGCAGCCAAACTTGGCATCGGCCGTAAGCTGCTGATCCTGAACGGCGCTGAATGCGAACCGTGGATCGCCTGCGATGACCGCCTGCTGCGCGAGCGCGCCGCCGAGGTGGTAGCGGGAGGCCGCCTGCTGCGACACATCAGCGGCGCCGAGCGCTGCCTGCTCGCTATCGAGGACTCCATGACCGATGCGCTGGCAGCGGTGCGCGGCGTTTTGGCGCTGGACGAGGGCGTTGAGCTGGTGACGGTGCCCACGATCTACCCGCAGGGCGGCGAACGCCAGCTCATCCAACTGCTGACTGGGCTCGAGGTACCGCGCGGCGGATTGCCCCGCGACCTGGGCGTCCTGGTCCTCAACGTTGCAACGGCTGCCGCCTGCTGGCGAGCGGTCGCGCTGGGCGAGCCGCTTACGCGCCGCATCGTCACCGTGACCGGCCCGGGCGTCTCTGAGCCGGGCAACTTTGATGTAGCGCTGGGCACCTCGATCCAGCACTTGGTTGCCCAGGCCGGCGGCTACACCGCGTCCGCCGCTCGCCTGCTGCAGGGCGGGCCGCTGATGGGCGTCGCGTTGCCGCATGACGACCTGCCGATCACCAAAAGCAGCAACTGCATCCTTGTCCTCGGTGCCGACGATGTGCGGGATTCGGCCCCCGAACTGCCGTGCATCCGCTGTGGCGCCTGCGCAGAAGTGTGCCCCGCGCAGCTGCTGCCGCAGCAGCTGCTGGCGTTTGCGCAGGCCGGCAACTGGCAGAGGCTGCAGTCGCATGGCCTGTTCGACTGTATCGAATGTGGCTGCTGCGACCTGGTTTGCCCGAGTCACATCCCGCTGGTTGAGCACTACCGTTTTGCCAAGAGCGAGCTGCGGCTTCGCGAGCGCGAGGCAGCCACCGCCGCCGCCGCCAAGCAGCGATTTGACGCCCGCGCCCAGCGCATGCAGCGCGCTGATGAGGCCCGCGCAGCGCGATACGCGGCACGAGCGGACGCCAGCTCAACCGAGGCAGTGCAGGCAGCAATCGAGCGGGCCCAGGCGCGACAGATCCGGGCGTCCGGCGAGTGAAGACGTTTGCCACCGCCGGCGCACCCCACCTGGCGCCGCGTCGCAGCGTCCGGACCGTGATGGGACTGGTGCTGGTCGCACTGCTGCCGGGGACCGCCGCACAGGCGATCTGGTTCGGACCGGGCGTGCTGATCCAGATTGGCCTGGCGGTCGGGTTCGCGTTGGCTTTTGAGGCGCTGATGCTGATCCTGCGGCGGCAGCCGCTGCGGCCCTTTCTCGGCGATCTCAGCGCACCGGTCGCCGCGATTTTGTTCGCGCTATGCATGCCGCCGCTGGCGCCGTGGTGGGTTGCGGCGATCGGCATGTTCGCGGCGATGGTAGTGGCCAAGCACCTGTACGGCGGACTCGGCTACAACCTCTTCAATCCAGCCATGGTCGGCTATGCCGCCGTCCTGATCTGTTTTCCGCTGGAGCTGTCGCGCTGGCCCGCAGCGCAGTTTGCGGATGCAACGGTGAGCATGGGCGACGCGCTGCGCGCCATTTTGCTCTCAGTGCCGCCCTCCGCTGGTTGGGATGCGGTGGCGCAACCGACCCCGCTCGACGCACTGCGGGTGGGCGAGTCGAAAGGGTTGACGCTGCGCGAAGTCGGCGACGCGGCGGTGTTCGGCCAGTTCGGGGCACGGGGCTGGGAGTGGGTTGCCGCCGGCCACGCGCTCGGCGGCCTGCTTCTGCTGTCGCTGCGCATCATCCCCTGGCAGGTCCCGGTGGCACTGCTCGCTGCCGTTGTGGTCGTCAGCACTCCGCTGCACCTGTACGACCCGGACCTGTACCCCGGCGCCCTGCAGCAGCTGGCGATGGGCGGGCTGGTGCTGGCGGCGTTCTTCATTGCCACCGACCCCGTGTCGGGCTGCACCACGCCGCGTGGTCGACTGGTGTTTGGCGCGGGCGTGGCGCTGCTGGCGCTGGCCATCCGCCGCTGGGGCGCCTATCCCGACGGCGTCGCGTTCGCGGTTCTGCTGATGAACTGCGCCGCACCCTGGATCGATCTGCATACCCGGCCGCGCATCTTTGGCGAGCCGCGGAGTGGCCGATGAGCCATTCCGGCCACATCGTGCGCGCCGCTGCCGCATTGACCGGCCTAGCGCTGCTTGCGGTGACGCTGCTCAGTGGCACCGAACGGCTGACCCGAGATCGAATCGCCGACGCCCGCGCCCAGGCCGAGCTCGACGCGCTCTCGCTGGTGCTGCAGCCGAGTCTGTACGACAACCCGCTGGCGACGGACCGGATCAAGGTCAGCGCGCCGCAGTGGCTGGGCTCGGACCAGCCGCTGACCGTATGGCGGGCGCGACGCGACGGCGTGCCTGCGGCGCTCATCCTGCAGGCAGTAGCGCGCGACGGCTACTCCGGACCCATCGACCTGCGGATTGGCGTCGACCATCTGGGTCGGGTGACCGGCGTGCGGGTGGTGGCACACCAGGAAACGCCTGGCCTTGGCGACGCCATCGAAGCGCAGCGCAGCGATTGGATTGACGGCTTCACTGGCCGCTCGCTTGATTCACCCGCACCGCAGCGCTGGGCGGTGCGGCGTGACGGCGGCGACTTCGACCAGTTCGCCGGCGCCACGATCACGCCGCGCGCAGTGGTGCGCGCGGTGCGCACGACGCTGGCATATGTCCAACGTCACGGACCAGCGCTGTTCGCTGCGCCGACCGACAGTACGCTGGAGCATCTTGATGGCCCATAAAGCGCGCCCGCTGGCGAATAGCGTCTTTGGCGGCGCGTGTCCCGCTACGATGCCCCAGTCATGAGCACTCCGACACCACCCAGCCAGATCGTCGAATACGGGCTGTGGTCGGGCAACGTGGGCTTGGTCCAGCTGCTCGGACTTTGCCCGTTGCTGGCGGTCAGCAACTCAGCGGTCAATGCGCTTGGGCTCGGCATCGCGACGGTGCTGGCGCTTACCTGCACCGGCGCAGCCATCGCCCTGCTGCGCCGGCTGACGCGCCAGGAAGTCCGCATTCCGGCGTTCGTGATGGTGATCGCGGCAGTCGTCACCAGCATCGAACTCGCCATGCATGCCTGGCTGCCGGACCTGCACCGCGTGCTCGGCCTGTTCCTGCCGCTCATCGTCACCAACTGCGCCATCATGGCGCGCGCCGAAGCGTTCGCATCGCGCAACGACCCGCTGCGGGCGGCGCTCGACGGGATGGCGGTCGGCACTGGCTTCCTTGCCGTTTTGCTGCTGCTGGGCGGCGTTCGCGAGCTGCTTGGTCAAGGCAGCCTGTTTGCCGGCGCCGGCGCGCTGCTTGGTCTGCCCGCCATCGAGCTGCACAGCGAGGGCTACCGCGGATTGCTGCTCGCCTTGCTGCCGCCGGGCGCGTTCATTCTGCTGGCGCTGCTGATTGCGCTGCAGCAGATGCTGCGGCGGCCACGCTTGAGGAAGGCAGCGCCCGGCGCCGCCGTCGAGCGTTCGGCATGAGGCTCACTGATCGCATCGAGCTGTTTCGCAGACTGCGCGAAATCAACCCGCACCCGACCACCGAACTCGAATACCGCTCGCCGTTCGAGTTGCTGGTCGCGGTCATCCTGTCCGCCCAGTCCACCGATGTGGGGGTCAATCGCGCCACTCGCGGGCTGTTCGCCGCGGCCAGCACGCCGGCCGAGATGGTTGCACTGGGTGAGACGGCGCTGAAGCGACACATCGCCACCATCGGACTCTTCAACGCCAAGGCAAAACATATCGTGGCGACCTGCCAGCGGCTGGTCGATCTTCACCAGGGAGAGGTGCCACGCGAGCGCGAGGCGCTTGAGGCGCTGCCCGGCGTCGGGCGAAAAACCGCCAACGTGGTGCTTAACACCGCGTTCGGCGAGCCAACCATCGCTGTCGACACGCACATCTTGCGGGTCGCAAACCGCACTCGACTGGCGCCCGGCAAGACCGTCGTGCAGGTTGAGCAGGGTCTGCTCAAGCGGGTGCCGCCGGAATTTCGTCAGGATGCGCATCACTGGCTGATTCTGCATGGTCGCTACGTGTGCAAGGCCCGCAAGCCACTCTGCGGGCGCTGCGTCATCCATGACCTCTGCGGCTATCGCGACAAGCAGCCGGCTGAGCGGGTCTGATCTGTTACCGTTTCATTGGATGGCAATTTGTTCGTCAGCCGCCCGAGGCGGCGGGCAAAAACTGAACGAATGGTAAACTGCTTGGGCGCCGGCGTGCACCACTTCGCCTCGACCAGCGCTCTCTCTCTGCGCAGCGCAAACCGGCCGACCGCCGATGATCGGTAACCGACTCCGCGTTATTCTTGGCCGCATGTTTCACGAAATCGCGCCATGGACGCGCAGGGTATTGTCCGCACGAGTGGTTTTTCGAAAGCGCGTCGAATCGGACCGGACGACCGGCTGAGGAAAACGTCTTGTGCGGACACCAGATCAAGCGCGAGCGTGTGACATTCATGAAACATGCGGGTTAGTACCGAGGGAACGCCGGATGATCGCCCACCAGGCAGTGACGAACATCGCAGTGACGGACATCGCTGTGACGAACGTCGCTGTGACGGCCATCGCTGTGACGAACGTCGCTGTGACAGACATCGCAGTGACTGACATCGAAGCGGCGCGCGACGGCGATGCCAAGGCGCTGGCGCGACTGCTGTGCAGCCAGCGGCGGCGCGTCGTCCGCTACGCCGAGCGGCACTGCGTTGTCCACGATGTGGAAGACGCGGTGCAGGAGACCCTGCTCATCGCCAGCCGCCAGATCGGCGCACTCCGAAATGTCGAAGCATTCAACGGCTGGCTGTTCCGCATCGTCAAGCGCGAGTGCGACCGCTTCAAACGGCTGTGGCGCACCCATCTGTTCGACTATTCTCCGGAGGCCGCCATGCAGGAGCCGGTCTATCGCGTGTCCGAAGATCTGCGTATCGACATCGCGGCGGCGATCGCGTCGCTGCCGGCCCACTATCGCGAGGTACTGCTGCTGCGTGATGTGCAGGAGCTGACTGTCGCCGAGATGGCCACGCAGCTGGCGCTGACACGTGAAGCGGTCAAGGGCCGCCTGCATCGGGCCCGGCTGCTGGTGCGGGAGTACCTCCACCCCTGATTCGCCCCGTATTCGTAATCGGCCCCGCACCGTCTGGGGGCCTTTCCATCCGACCCTGACGGGGTCGGGCCACCCGGCGAGAGGTAACCTCGCCACTCAAGCAAACCTCGGGAGACATTCATGAACAAGACCATCAAGCCACTTTCAATCGCCATCGGCGCCGCCTTCATCGGCTCACTGGCTCTGGCCGGCAGTGCCGTGGCGTCAAACGGCTTCGGCATGACCGACCTCGACTCCGGCTATCAGCTGGTCGGCGAGAAGGGCAAGGAAGGCAAGTGCGGTGAGGGCAAGTGCGGCGAGGACAAGAAGGCCGAAGGCGCGTGTGGCGAAGGCAAGAAGGCCGAAGGCGCATGCGGCGAAGGCAAGAAGGCCGAAGGCAAGTGCGGCGAAGGCAAGTGCGGCGGCGCGGCGTAAGCACCGTCTGAAATCCGACATGCTTGCTCCTGCAAGCGCCGGTATCGGTCTGCGGCGGGCCCTCATGGACCCGCTGCAGGCGGCTGCCGATGGCGTGTTCGACTTCATCGAAGTCGCGCCGGAGAACTGGCTCGGCGTCGGCGGCAGGCTGGGCAACCAGTTTGCCGCTCTCGCCGAGCGTTATCCCCTTTACTGTCATGGCCTGTCGCTTTCGATTGGCGGGCCGGACGCGCTGGATGAGGCATTTCTGCAGCGCCAGCGGCGCTTTTTCGACACCCACAAGGTGGCGGTCTACAGCGAGCACCTGAGCTACTGCAGCGACGGCGGGCATCTCTACGACCTGATGCCGATTCCATTTACCGAAGAAGCGGTGCACTACGTCGCGGGCAGAATCCGACGGATCCAGGACATTCTCGGGAGGCGCATCGCGATCGAGAACGTGTCGTACTACGCCGCGCCGCACCGTGAGCTCGACGAGATCAATTTCATCAATGCGGTGCTTGCGGAGGCCAACTGCGATCTGTTGCTGGATGTCAACAACATCCACGTCAACAGCATCAACCACAACTATGACGCGGAGCAATTCCTGCGTGCCCTGCCCGCTCAGCGCGTCGCCTATTTCCATATCGCGGGTCACTACCACGAGGCCGCTGATCTGATCATCGACACGCACGGCGCCGAAGTCATCGAGCCGGTCTGGCACCTACTTGACGCGGCCTATGCCCATGTCGGCGTCAAACCAACGCTGCTTGAGCGCGACTTCAACTTTCCGCCGATAGTCGAACTCGCTGCTGAAGTCGGCCGTATCCGACTGGCGCAGCAACGGGCGCTGGCCAACGGTTCAAATTGCGCCCGCCATGCGGCCGCTTGAGGCACCAACGCGGCTTGCGGCGCAGCAGACGGCGTTTGCCGCCCACCTGCGCGACCCCGACAACGCGCCGCCGCCAGAGGGCATCGAGGATCGCCGCATGGCGATCTACCGCGACCTGTTCTACAACAGCCTGGAAGGCATCCTGGCCGGCAACTTCCCGGTCATTCGCGGCTTGCGCGACGACCGCTGGTGGCACTCGCGGGTACGCGCTTTCTACCGCGACTGGCATTGCCACACGCCGCTGTTCACCGAAATCGGGCGCGAGTTCCTGCGCTATCTGGAGCAGCGCGCCGAGCAGGGCGCGGACGACCCGCCGTTTCTGGTTGAGCTGGCCCACTACGAATGGATCGAACTGGTGCTGGCGCTGGACGAAACCGATCTGGCATCAATCCGCTGTGATCACGACGGCGACCTGTTGACCGGTAGCCCGCTGCTCTCGCCGCTGGCCTGGCCACTGGCCTACCGCTATCCGGTGCACACGATCCGCGCCGACTTCCAGCCTGATGACGAGCCGCAACAGCCGACGTTTCTGCTGATCGTGCGCGAGGCCGATCACCGCATCCGCTTCAAGGTGATCGAGGCGCTGGGCTTCCATCTGCTGCAGGCGCTGGGCAGCAACGATCAGCGCCTGAGCGGACGCGCCATCCTGCTTGGCCTGGCGGCACAGGTCGGCAGTGCCGACCCGGAAGGCTTTGTGCTGGCGGGTGGGCAGATGTTGCGGCAGCTTCGAGACCGCCAGGCGATTCTGGGCACGACAGGCGCGACTCCGAGCTGAACCGAAGTGAAACGGGCGAGCCCAGGTCGCCATCGCGGTCAAAGCGGCGTGAACCGTTCCGGCACAGCGCGGCCTCTTTGATCGCAACAACTGCCCATCCCCGCACTCGACCAAGGCCCCGCCATGCGCATTCTGCTCGACCACTACGACGCCATCACCGACCGGCTGGAAGGCGTGGGACGCTGGCTGGCGCCGCTTGGTCTGCGGCTGATTCTCGCCTGGGAGTTCTGGGAGGCCGGCCGCGAGAAATTCAGCGGCAGCAACTGGTTCATGAGCATCCAGGGCCAGTTTCCATGGCCGTTCGGCGGCGTCCCGACATCGATCAGCTGGTCCCTGGCAACCTGGACCGAGCTGGTGGCCGCCGTTGCGCTGGCACTCGGGCTGTTCACCCGATTTTTCGCCTTCAGCCTGTTCGTACTCACCGTGGTGGCGACCGCTGCCGTCCACTGGCCGGACAGTTGGATGATGTTCAGTGACCTGCTGAAGGGCTACGCGATCAGCGACACGGGCCACGGCAACTACAAGCTGCCGCTGCTGTTCATGGTGATGCTGCTGCCGCTGATACTCCACGGTGGCGGCCGCCTGAGTGTCGACGCACTGCTCAAGACGCTGCGCCGGCGCGGCGACGCCGAGCCCAACGCCGACGCGCTGGCCTGGAGCCTGGCAATGCTGGCGTTGGGCCTGCCGATCGCCATGCTGCTGCCGACGTTGGGCTTGGCCGTGGCCGGCGCCGGAGTGCTGCTGGCCGTCAGCTCGCGCTGGCTGCGCGGCTGAGTCTGCTCGCTGGCCGGCAGCGGTCAGGAGCCACAAGTGCGTCCTGTATCCTGACCGGATGAGTACAACCCTGCTGGCCAGCCGCATGGCGGATCGTTTTCGCGGCTACCTGCCGGTGGTGGTGGACGTTGAGACCGGCGGCTTTGACTGCGAGCGCCATGCGCTGCTGGAGATTGCCGTCATCCCGATCGAAATGGACGCTGACGGCTGGCTGACGCCGGGGGAGGTCTGCTCGTCTCACGTTGAGCCCTTCGCCGGATCGGAGATCGACCCGAAGTCGCTGGCGATCACCGGCATCGACATCGACCACCCCTTTCGCGGCGCGCTAGCCGAGCGTGAGGCGCTGGCGCACGTGTTCACGCCGGTGCGCCAGGCGGCGCGGCGCAACGGCTGCCAGCGCGCGATCCTGGTCGGCCACAATGCGTCGTTCGATCTCGGATTTCTCAATGCGGCGGTTAAGCGCACGGACTTCAAACGCAACCCATTCCATCCGTTCAGCACGTTCGACACCGTCACGCTGGCCGGACTGGCGGTCGGTCAAACCGTGCTGGCCCGTGCAGTCGAAGCGGTCGGACTGCAGTGGGACGCGGCCCAGGCACACTCCGCCGTGTACGACACCGAGCGCACCGCCGAGCTCTTTTGCCGGGTGGTCAATCGCTGGCGCGCGCTGAGCCTGCTCGACCCATCCGCGCCATTTTTGCCGCCCCTATAGGAGTGTGAGGTTGCCGATTTTCGACTACCGCTGCGCAGATGACGCCATCGGCTGCGACCACTGCCGGAACGGCTTCGAGCAGCTCGAGCGGCTCAACGCCGAGCCTCTCGCCCAGTGCCCGAACTGCGGCAGCGCGGTGCGCAAGCAGCTCAGCGCTCCGGCGCTGGCGATCGGCGGCGCCCACCTGCAGAAAGAAAAGAAGATCGGCGACGCCGGCTTCACCCAGTACCGCAAGATCGGCAAGGGCGTTTACGAGAAGACCGCGGGCAAGGGTCCGGGCATCATCACGGCCGACTGAAGCGGCCGATCCTGGCGCGCCGCGCGCGCCAGTCCACGACCGCCATCCCCTCATAGCGTCAGGCAGTAAAGGTCCAGCGCATCTCCGCCGGGGACCAGCTCAACACTGCGCTCGAACTGCATCCCCAGGGCAAGCAGCAGCCGCCCGGACGGCGCATTGTCCGGCACGGTGATCGCCAGCAGGCGGCGCAATCCATACGTTTCCCGCGCCAGCCGCAGCGCCGCCTGCGCCGCCTCCAGCGCAAAGCCGAAGCCGCGAAACTGCGGCAGCAGGGCGTAACCGATATCCACATCCGGCAGGGTGTCGCGCTTGATCAGTCCGCACATACCAATGAGATCGCCACCGCGCGCGCGCTCCACCGCAAACAGCCCGTAACCCAGGCGCGCATACATCGCCTGCGGCCCCTGCGCGATGTACTCGCGCGCGTTCTCCAGACTGTGGACGCCGCGATCACCGATGTAGCGCAGCCAGGCCGGATCGTTGACCAGCTCCAGCACAAAGGCCGCGTCAGAGAGGTCAAGCCAGCGCAGCCGCAGGCGGTCGGTGGTCGCGACGATCATCGACAGGATCGTCAGCCATGGAAGGCGATTCGGCAAGCGCTTGACCGGCACCGGCCCAACCGGATCGAGAGCGGGCATCAGCGCAATCCTGGGAGCTTGCAGTGCGCTGTCGCGCCAGAAGCCGAGCACGCCCGATCACGGCGCACGCCGCGGGCCAGGCTCAATGTCCGGATTGAAGGCAGCCGCTCGTACAATTGGGATTCCATGCCCTTTCAGGAGTGTTGCCAATGTCCGTGCTGCCGAATGCAGTTCGACCCGCCGTGCTGGCCAGTGCCATCCTGCTGGCGGCATCCGGCGTGGTGGCCGCACAACAGCAACCCAGAACGCTCATCGTAATGGACGGCTCCGGGTCGATGTGGGGGCAGATCGAGGGTCGGCCAAAGCTGCAGATCGCGCGCGAGACGGTCGCCGCGGTGCTCGGCAGTCTGCCGGCCGATCAGGAGCTGGGCCTGATTGCCTACGGTCACCGCAGCAAGGGCGACTGCTCGGACATCGAGCTGATCGTGCCACCGGCGCCCGGCGCCGCCGCGGACGTGCTGCAGGCCGTCAACAACATGCGCTTTCTGGGTAAGACACCGCTGTCGGAGGCGGTTCGGCAGGCCGCGCTGGCGCTGCGCCACACGGAAGAGGCTGCGACCGTCGTTCTGATTACCGATGGACTCGAAACCTGCGCTGCCGACCCCTGCGCGCTGGCCACCGAACTCGAGCGCAGCGGGGTCGACTTCACGGCGCACGTCATCGGCTTTGGGCTCACCAATGAGGAAGGCGCGCAGGTCGCCTGCCTGGCCGAGAACACGGGGGGTCGCTACATCCAGGCCGCCGACGGGGCCAGTTTGGCGGCTGCGCTCAGTGCCGCCGTCAGCGAGCCGCCGCAGGCCGCGCCGCCGCCCGAACCCGAAGCGCTCCCGACGGCAACGCTGGAGGCGCCGGACGCTGCGCCGATCGGCACTCCGGTTTCGATCCGCTGGACCGGTCCTGCGGCCGAACTGGACACCATTGTGGTGGTCCGGCCGGGTGACGGCGATGACGCGCCGGAACGACACGACTATGGCTATGTCAACGCCGGCAATCCCCTGAACCTGATCATGCCGGCAGAACCCGGCACCTACGCGCTGCAGTACCGCTACCGCGACCAAGAGGTGATCGCAACGCGACCGATCGAGGCGCTGCCGGCACAGGTCAGCCTCAGCGCTCCCGACGTTGCGGCGGCGGGCAGCACGGTGACCATTGTCTGGTCGGGGCCAAATGCCTCGCTCGACAACGTCCAGATTGGCGAGCCGGGGGACAGCGGCTACCTCACCTACACCTATCTGGGCGACACGCAAGAGGTGCAGTTGAGCATGCCCGACACGCCCGGAACCTATGAACTGCGCTACAAATTCCGCGATCAAGAGGTGATCGCCACTCGCCCGATCACCGTCGTGGCCGCTACGCCCCAGCCCTGATCTGTACTACCCGACAGGCGCTGAGCAGCTGGCAAAGCGCCGCCCTCTGGCTGGGTGCAAAACGTGCCGCTGGCGTCGCCGTCGGCACGGGCCCAACTGGTTTCGCCTGTGACGGGGCGAAAAGCGCCCTGTATTCTTTGCGGCCCTCTGCCGTCGAGCCCGCCCGCATGATCAACAGATTCCTACTTGCCGTAAGCCTGCTTTCGGCAGGCTCAGTGACGCTCGCCCAGAACAACCAGAATGATCGCGTCCTGCTGGACACGGATCGCGGCCCGCTGCTGCTTGAGCTCGAGACGGCGCGCTTGCCGGTGACGACTACCAACTTCCTGCGCTATTTCGACGACGGCGCCTACAACAGCACCCTGCTGCAGCGCGTGGTGCCGAATTTTGTGGTGCAGGGCGGCGGTTTCCGGGAGAACGGCGTCAGCATTACCCGTCGCCCCGCGATCACCAGCGAGCGCGCCCAGAGCATCCTGAACACGCCAGGCACCATCGCCATGGCGCTGTCGGGCAACCCGCCCAACGTGAACAGCGCGACCTCGGACTTTTACATCAACACCATCACCAACACCTCGCTCAACGCCAGTTTCACCGCCTTTGGCCGGGTCATCTTCGGGTTGAAAACTCTGGCGGGTATCAACAGCACGCCGGTCTACGCAGGCAGCGACGAGCCGATCCGCCCGCCGCTGGTCCGACGCGCGGTGCGGGTGGCTCCCGGTGAGTTCCCAATTCTGCCGCTGCACAGCGGCGCCTGGTTTGACCCGTCCAACTCGGGCAAAGGCTTCCTGATCGAAGTGAGTCAGGTCGGGGGCAGCGAAGCCGGACCGATCATGGTGGTTTCCTGGTATGACTACTTCGAAGGCAAGCAGATCTGGGTGAGCGGCATCGCGCCGTTTGCGCTGGGGGCAAGCTCGGTCGAGGTTCCGCTGCAGATCACCAGCGGCGCGCAGTTCGGTCCGGCGTTCCAGCCCGGCGACGTGATTGCCGACAACGACTGGGGCCGTTTGACCTTGCGCTTCAGCGGCTGCGACGCGGGCACATTCACCTACACCTCGCGCTACGGCAACGGCAGCGTGTCGGTTCGCAGCCTGACCTTGCCAACCAACGAGAGCTGCACCGGAAACTGATCGCGTGCGCGCCCCGGCTGTCGCTGCGACAGCCGGCTCCAGAGGCTGAGCCGTCAGACAACCACCACCGACTGCCCTCTAGCGAACAGACTCGCGGCAGGGCCGCTGACATGCGGTTGGGGTAGCGTCGCAGGCCCATCAGCTTGGCGTTTGTCCGACCTTGACGCGGTCGTCGCAGCCTTCCTTGAAGACTTCAGCGTGCGCTGCGGCTGCTATCCTTCAACGCCAGCCGCAGAAGGACCCACTGGCAATGCGAATCTTTAGCCTGCTGTTGCTGTTCCTGCTGCTGGCTGGGTGTGCCGACGGCCCCAAGCCGCGCATGTTTCCGCCCGGCGCCAGTCTGCAGGAACTGCGCGTGCAGGCAGACGGCCAATGGGTGCTGGCGCTGCTGCTGCAGAACAATGCGCGCCTGGGAATCCGGGTCAGCGGGGTCGAAGGCGTGCTGCTCGTGGACGGCGTCGAGGCGGCACGGTTGAGCCCGACCCTTGACCTTGGAATAGCGGCCAATGGTGTCGAGCGGGTTGAACTGCAGGTGGCTCCTTCAGCCGCTGCGGCTGCCAGAGTGACCGCAGCTCTCGCCAACGGCCGCGGTGTCTCGTACGTGATTGAGGGCCACCTGCGGACATCGGAGCCGGGCAAGCGCCAGGACCCGTTCCGCTTCGAGAGTCGGCTGAGCCCCACGCCCGGCCTGACTGGAACCCTGCGCTGACCGGCCGCGCAGCCCACTTTTTCTGATATCCATTCCGGAGCTCTGATGAACAGTTACACCGCCCCGCTGCGCGACCTGAAGTTTGCTCTGTACGACGTGCTTGACTGCGAGCCGCTGTTTGCCCGCCTGGGGTTTGAGACCGCCCAGCGCGACGTGCTGGACGCGGTGCTGGAGGAAGCCGCAAAGTTCACGCAAAACGTGCTGGCACCGCTCAACCAGAGCGGCGACGCCGAGGGCTGCACGCATGACAAAGCCACCGGCGAGGTGACCGCACCAGCGGGTTTCCGCGAGGCCTATGCGCAGTTTGTCGACGGCGGCTGGAACGGCTTGACCGCCCCGGAGGCGTTTGGTGGACAGGCGCTGCCGGAGACGATCGGCGCGGTCGTCAAGGAAATGATCGACGCCGCCAATCTGGCCTGGGGAAACTACCCGCTGCTCTCGCACGGCGCCACGGAAGCGCTCAAACATCACGGCGAGGACTGGCAGAAGTCGGTGTTCCTGCGGCCCATCGTAGAAGGCCGTTGGACCGGTACGATGTGCTTGACCGAACCGCACTGCGGCTCTGACCTGGGCCTGCTCAGGACCCGCGCCGAGCCCAATGCGGACGGCTCCTACGCGATCTCCGGCACCAAGATATTCATTACTGCCGGCGAGCATGACTTCACCGACAACATCGTCCACCTGGTGCTGGCCCGCCTGCCCGATGCACCGCCCGGCACCAAGGGCATCTCGACCTTCATCGTGCCGAAAATCAAGACCGGGCCAGACGGCGCGACCGGCGAGCGCAACGCGGTTCGCTGCGGGTCGATCGAGCACAAGATGGGGATACATGGCTCCGCCACCTGCGTGATGAACTTCGATGGCGCCCAAGGCTGGCTGATCGGCCAGCCCAACAAGGGCCTCAATGCGATGTTCACCATGATGAACACCGCGCGCCTGGCGGTCGGCATTCAGGGCCTGGGATTGATTGATCGCGCCTTCCAGAATGCGCTCGCCTACTCCCGCGACCGGCTGCAGAGCCGCTCGCTGTCCGGTCCCAAAGCGCCGGAAAAGGTGGCCGATCCGCTAATCGTGCATCCGGATATTCGGCGCATGCTGCTCACCTGCAAGGCGCTGGGCGAGGGCAGCCGGCTGCTGGCGCTGCACGCGGCAACCCTGGTCGACATTGGCGAACGCGCCAGCGACCCGGCCGAACGCAAGCAGGCCGAAGCGCTGTCCAGCTTCCTCACGCCCATCGTCAAGGCCTGCCTGACCGAGTGGTCGGTCGAATGCACCTACCATGCGCTGCAATGTTTCGGCGGTCATGGCTACGTTCGCGAATGGGGCATGGAGCAACTGGCCCGCGACGCCCGCATCACGACCATCTACGAGGGCACCACGCAGATCCAGGCGCTTGACCTGCTGGGACGCAAGGTCATCCAGCAGCAGGGCGCCGGACTCAAGCAGTTTCTGGGCATGATCGTCGAGTTCTGCACGGCAGAAACGCAGAACGCCGGGCTGGCCGAGTTTGTCGCCCCGCTGGCCCTGGTCGCCCAGGACTGGCAGAAGCTTACGCTTGAGATTGGCAAGCGCACGATGGCCGACCCCGAGGAACTCGGCGCCGCGGCGGTCGACTACCTGTTCTACTCGGGCTACGTCACCCTCGCCTACTGGTGGGCGCGCGCGGTGGCCGCAGCGGAACGCACGGCGCCTGGCAGCGAACTGGCGCTGGCCAAGCGCGCAACGGCGCGGTTTTACTTCCGGCGGATCCTGCCGCGCACGCTGACGCATGCGGCATCGATCCATGCCGGTGCGGGCAGCCTGCTGGGCCTGGCGGAGGAAGCGTTCGCCTCTTGAGGCGCACTGCGCAGCCCCGGATGGCGCCGCATTGCGCATAATGAAGCCCCGCCCCATCTGACGGCATCGCAGTCCCATGCACATCCAGGCCGGTGACATCGAGCTTCTGGTACGCGCCGCCAGCGCCGACGATGATGATTTCATCCTTGGCCTGGCTGAGCGCTTCGTGGATTTCGAACTGCCAAAGTGGCGGCGCCGCAACGTGGTCCTGGAAGGCATCCGCCGCGACCTCAGCCGGCATCTGGAAGATCAGCCGCCAGGCTCTTTTCTGTTTGTGGTTGAAGATGACAGCAGTGGTGAACGCGTGGCCTTCATGCATCTGCTGCTGATGGTCGATTTTTTTACCGGCCATCAGAACTGCCACGTTTCCGACATTGCCGTGGTCAAGAACCTGGACGGCCAGGGCATCGGCAAGGCGCTGCTCGACTATGCCGAACGCTTCGCCCGCGAGCACCGATGCGAGCGCATGCAGCTGGCGGTGTTCCCAGGCAACCAGCGCGCGCGCAGCACCTATGAAGCGGCCGGGTTCGGCATCGAAATGCTGCGCATGGTGAAGCCGCTTTAGGGGAAAGCATCAGCGCTTCGCGGCACCGCCAGCGCGGTGACCATGCAGCGCTGGTCGCGCGCCAACACGCGACCGCAACGCTGATCGGCTATGCTCGGGCGTCGCACCGGTGGGGCGACCGGAGTGCTCCGGCTTGGCCTGCACCATCCAGCGAGGAAACGCATGTTCGAGCCTCTCCAGAGTGCCAATGTCCACGCGACGCGAGTGCTCTCGCTGGATGCCACCGGGCGAATACTCGACTGGATGTCGTGGCAGGACGCAACCTGTCTGTACGTGCGTGGCGCCGTCGCTTGGACACTCGGCCAGCCGTGCCTGCAGATACACGGCGGCTGGAGCCGCGCTGCCGGCCAGCAAAGCCTGATCCAGCTGCACCCGATTGTCGCCGCGCGCGGTCACGCCAGGCTGCACTCGCTGGATCCAGCGCCGGCGCTTACCAACGGGGCGCTGTTTGCGCGCGACGGCCACCTTTGTCTTTACTGCGGACAGCAGTTCGCCCGCCATGCGCTCACTCGCGATCACGTGCTGCCGCAGTCGCGAGGCGGACGCGACTGCTGGTCCAATGTGGTCAGCGCATGCCTGGCATGCAACGTTCGCAAGGGCAGCCGCACGCCCCAGCAGGCCGGCATGCCGCTACTGGCCGTGCCGTTTCGGCCAAGCTGGGTCGAGCACCTGATCCTGTCGAACCGCAACATCCTTTCCGACCAGATGGAGTTTCTGCGCGGCCACCTGCCGCGGCGACGGCGGGATGCACTGCTGCAATAGTTGCCTGCGACCTGCGGCGGCGCGCATTGACGTGCCTCCGGGCATGGCCAACACTGCGGCGGCTGGTCGGCACCGCGTGCCGCCAATCGCGAACCGGGGAACGCCAACGTGAACATCAGGACATTGGGCTTGTCGGGGCTGGACCGCGACGAGGAAAAGCTGTTTCGACAGCTCTTCGATGCCGTTCGCGAACCTGGCTGGGCGCTGGCGCCGGAGGCTGAAGCTGGCGTTCTCGTGATTGATTTCGATTCGATGTACGGGCAGATGACCTGGCTGCGGGCGCAGGGCGGACCGCGGGCCATCGTGGCGCTAACCGCCGGAACCCGCGCCAAGGCAACCCACATCCTCAAGCGTCCGGTCAGCGAGAAGGCGCTTCGCGACCTGCTGCGCAAGCTGGTCAACCAGGTGCCGGAAGTGGCGCAGGATGACGCCGCCGCGGCCGACTCATCGGCCCCGGAGTCGGCTCCCGGCGGTCCGCCGCACGCGCAGGATGCGGCCGCCGACACAGCGCCACCGGCACCACGCAGACGGGTCCTGATCGACTACCTGCAGAAGGATCAGCTGGCCGGTCCGGCTCGGTTGCGGGACGCGCAACCGCCGTTGGCGATCAATGTTGAGGGCGGTCACTATCTGGGTGGCAAGGCGCTGAAGCCGCTGGCGGCACACTGCTCGCGCGAGTTGGGCGACGACGACTGGCAGCCGCTCAGCAGCGCCGAGTTCAGTGCGCTCGCGCCGCAGCTGGGAGATCGGCAGCCTCTGAGTCGCCTGCTTTGGCTGGCGGGCCTGAGCGGTTTCGACGGGCAGCTGCGCCCCGAACTGGCCGGGCCGGCGCGCTTCAAGCTGGCCAAATGGCCGCAGACCGAGCGTGAATACCCGCGCCAGTTCCGCATCGCCACCGCCCTGCTGAAGCAGTTCGGCAGCGTCGACGAGATAGCAGCTGCCAGCGGCGTTGGCGTCGCCGAGGTCGCCGACTACATCAACGCCTGCCACGCGCTGGGCATCATCGAAGTCGAACGGGCGGCGACGACGGCACCGGGAGGGCCAGAACCGACTGCCCGCGGAGGCCTTTTGGGGCGGCTGCGGCGGAGCTGAGCAGGGCACCGCGAGCCGAGTCCGACCACGCTTAGTCAGAAAACCGTCATATAGGCCCGCATGTTTGCTTGCTGACCGCCGGCCAAGCGCCGAAAATGGCGGGATGCCCATGCAACCACTCCTCAATGATTGATACCGCGCGCTTTCCCCTGCTGGGGCAGATTGGCCTGCCCGCCGATCTGCGTCGTCTGGATGAGCAGCAGCTGCCAACGGTAGCGCGGGAGCTGCGCGACTATCTGATCCAGTCGGTCGGCCGCAGCGGCGGGCACTTCGGCGCGGGACTCGGCGTCATCGAGCTTACCGTTGCCCTGCACTATCTGTTCGACACGCCGACTGATCGGCTGGTCTGGGACGTGGGCCACCAGTGCTATCCGCACAAGATCCTGACCGGCCGCCGCGACCGCATCCATTCGGTCAAGCAGAAGGACGGCTTGGCGCCGTTCCCGCGCCGGGAGGAAAGCGAATACGACACGTTCGGTGTCGGCCACTCCTCAACGTCCATCTCGGCGGCGCTCGGGATGGCGGTCGCGCTTGCCCGCGCCGGCGACCCGCGTCACGTGGTCGCGGTGATCGGCGATGGCGCCATGACCGCCGGCATGGCCTATGAGGCGCTCAACCACGCGGGCGGCATGGACCCGGAGCCCAACCTGCTGGTCATCCTCAACGACAACCGGATGTCGATCTCCGAAAACGTCGGCGGCATTACCAAGATGTTTGGCCGGATCTCCGCCAGCCGCACGCTCAACGCGATGCGCGAGAGCGGCAAGCGGCTGTTTGGCGACAAGCGCAATGCCGCCGCCCGCTTCGTACGCCGTTGGGAAGAGCACTGGAAGGGCATGTTCGTCCCCTCGACCCTGTTCGAGGAGATGGGCTTCCACTACACCGGCCCGATCGATGGCCACGACCTGCCGGCGCTGGTGGCGTCGCTGCGCACGCTGAAAACCCTGAAAGGCCCGCAACTGCTGCACGTCCTCACGACCAAGGGCAAGGGCTTCGAGCTGGCCGAAGGCGACCAGATCGAATATCACGCGGTAAGTCCGTTCGACCCGAACGTCGGCATCGTCAAGAAGGCCGGCCCGAGCAAGCCAACCTACACCCAGATTTTTGGCGACTGGCTGTGCGATATGGCGGTCGCCGATCCACGGCTGCTGGCCATCACGCCGGCGATGCGCGAGGGTTCCGGCCTGGTGCGCTTCTCCAGGGAGCACCCTGAGCGCTACTTCGACGTCGCCATTGCCGAGCAGCATGCGGTGACTCTGGCGGCGGGCATGGCCTGCGAGGGCAGCAAGCCGGTGGTGGCGATCTACTCCACGTTCCTGCAGCGCGGCTACGACCAGCTGATCCATGACGTGGCGCTACAGAACCTCGATGTGCTATTCGCGATCGACCGCGCCGGCGTGGTCGGTCCGGATGGCGCCACCCACGCCGGCAGCTTCGATCTGAGCTACCTGCGCTGCCTGCCGAACATGCTGCTGATGGCGCCAGCCGACGAGCGCGAGTGCCGGCAGATGCTCAGCACCGGCTTTTGCCACCAGGGGCCAGCAGCGGTGCGCTACCCGCGCGGCAGTGGCTCCGGGGTGGCCGTGCCCGGGTCGCTGGAAACACTGCCGATCGGCAAAGCCGATCTGCGCCGGCGCGGCAACCGGCTGGCGCTGCTGGCGTTTGGTTCGCTGCTGGACACCGCGCTTGCAGTGGGCGAAGAGCTGAACGCCACTGTGGTCAACATGCGCTTCATCAAACCGCTGGATGTGGAGCTGCTGCGCGAATTGGCGCGCACCCACAGCGGGCTTGTGACGCTTGAGGACAATGCGGTCGCTGGCGGCGCCGGCAGTGCGGTCGCCGAGTTTTTTGCCGGGATTGGTCTTACGGTGCCGCTGCTGCTGCTCGGCCTGCCCGACGCCTGGCTGGAGCACGCCAGTCGCGAACAGGTGCTGGCCGAGGCGGGACTTGACGCGGCCGGGGTCCAGGCAGCCATTCTCAAGCGTTTTCCCCGCGAGCCGCAGGTTGCGGGTCGCGCGGCGCTGGGCTGAGCAGCAGCCATGCACAGCGTGCCAGTGTCATGGATCAGCCGCGATGGCAGCGCCACGCTGGAAGGCGTTCTGGTGCTTGATGCCGGCGCGCTCTTGCTGCAATACCAGACGCGCGATTGGTATCAGGGCGTCCAGCGCTCCTCCGCGCGCACGCTGATACTCGGCGCCGACGCCATCGTGCTCGCCCGGTACTCACCCGGCGCGCTTTGGAGTTTTCCGCGGATTGAAGTGCAGTCGTCAGATTTTTCTGCACTGGCGGCGCTCGATGCAGATCAGTCCGGCCATCTGCGCTTCCGGGTCCGCGCCGCGCAGCGCCGGGCGGCGAAGGCGCTGGTGCAGGAACTGACGTCGGCGTTGGCCGAGGTGCGCTATTCGCGCTGGAGCCGCGACATTGATCGACTGGCGCCCAGCGCCCCACCGTCAGCGTCGGATGGAGACAGCGCGCCACCACCGCAGTGATCGCACCGCAATGATCGCACCGCAGTGATCGCTTCCGCTATTGCTGAGGTGATTGCTGAGGTGATAGCTGGGGAACTTCGGCGTGCCAGCTGTGCTCCAAAGGCGTCATGTCGAAAGGTCGTTTACCTCCGCTTGGCGCAGTCGCACTGAGCTTGGCCGCCGCATCGGCCGGCGCCTCCAGCGCGGTTGACGCCACGCCCGTGCGCACGGATCACCTGCTGTCGCAGCTGGTGGCGCAAACGACCGCGGCGGTGCCGGGGCAGGCGCTGCGCATCGGCCTGCTGCTGCAGCACGACCCGCATTGGCACACCTACTGGCGCAACCCCGGTGACTCCGGCCTGCCGACCCGGATCGAGCTGGAGCTGCCGACCGGAGTCACAGCGAGCGCCATCGAGTGGCCGGCCCCGTGGCGCTTCGATGTCGAAGGCATCGTCAATTTCGGCTACGGCGACCGCATCCTGCTGCCGATCACGCTGCAGCTTCCGGCCGACCTCGGCGCTGATCCGATCGAAATCGTCGCTCGCGCCAGCTGGCTGATCTGCGAAGTCGAATGCATACCCGGCCGCGGTGAATATCGACTTAGCCTGCCCGTGGTTGCTGACGCGCAGATCGACGCGCGCTGGCGCGACGCGTTTGCCACGGCGCAGTCGCGCCAGCCGCAGCCGCTCGACGGCCGTGCGCAGGTGTCGCGCATCGGTGAACGCATCGCGGTCGACATCCGCAGCTCCGACCTGCCGCCAGACATCGCGGCCTGGAGCATCTTCCCCGCCACGGCTCAGGTGATCGTCAATGGCGCCTGGCCCACCTGGACCCGGATCGACGGTGGCCTGCGGATGCTGCTGCCGCAAAGCGAATCGTTTGCCGGTCTGCCGGATCGATTCGATCTGGTGCTGGTCAAGGACGACCAGGCAAGGTCCATCAACGCCGAACTAACGCCCGCGCCCTGATACTTGTGGCGTACCTCTAGCCCCCCAAGGAGTCGACCATGAAAACGCTCTCGATCGCTGCCGCATTTGCGGCCGTCTTGACGGTTACCGCTGCTCACGCCAGCCCTGCGAAGGTTGGCGAACCGGCCCCGGCATTCACCCTTAGCGACTCCAACGGGGTCGTTCATTCGCTGGCTGACTTTGCCGGCAAGACCGTCGTGCTGGAGTGGACCAACCACGAGTGCCCGTTCGTCGTGAAGCACTACGGCGCAGGCAATATGCAGAATCAGCAGGCGGCAGCGAAGGACGGTGGCACCGTGTGGCTGACGATCAACTCGTCGGCACCCGGCAAGCAGGGCCACGTCGACGGCGCCGCCGCCAACCGGATCCACGGCGATGCCAAGGCGGCCAGCGCGGCCTACCTGCTCGACGCCAGCGGCGACACCGGCCGCGCCTACGCCGCCAAGACCACGCCGCACATGTATGTGATCGATCCGGCCGGGGTCCTGCAATACGCAGGCGCCATCGACAGTATTCCGAGCGCCGATCAGGCCGACATCCCCAAGGCCACGCAGTACGTGAGCAGCGCGCTGGGTGAACTCGCAGGAGGCAAAGCGGTCTCCATGGCGGTAACCCAGCCGTACGGCTGCAGCATCAAGTACTGAGGCAGTCAGGCGGGGAGCCTCCGAAGCCAGGCGGCTCGGAGTGATCAGTGGCTGAATGAGCCTCATGGCCGGCGCGATGCTCCCGCGCGCGCCGGCTACACTCGAATCACCTTCTGGCACCCTGAGGCAACGTGTCCCTTCGACGACGACTGGCGGACTTCGGCTTCGAGTCCAACGCCGACTACGACTACGCCCTGCGCTGCCTGTTTGACGCCGAGCTCGGCCATCTGCGGCTGCTGCAGGTGGACGGCCGCGGCGGTCGTCGCAAGACTGCGTTTGCCAACGCACTTGCGCACGCGCTGGACTATCCGCATGTCCTCTATCACGACTTCAGCCGCGCAGAGCCGCCCTCCCCGACCCTTCCGGTCCAGCTCGATGACGGCAGCGTAGGGCCGCCTGAACCGGCACTGCCGCCCTTTGATCGCGCCGTCTCCGAAGCGTGTGCGTACTCTGAAGCCGCGCGCACGGTGCTGATCCTCGATCAGCTGCAGGTCGCCGACTTTGCCGACCAGCTGCGGCTGGTCGGTTTTGCCAGCGGCGGAGAATGGACTGCCGGCTCAGCCACCCTGGTCGCCAACCGTCGCCATCTTCTGCTGGTCCTGATTGCCGAAGATCCGCTCTACCATTCCCTGGCGCGGCTGTCGTACCGCGTATGGACCGACTCCGAAGGCGCGTTTCTCGATTTCCGCCCCGCCGACTTCGGCCTGCCGCCGGATGCCGCAGACCTGCTCGATTCGCTGGTCCGACTGTTCACCGCGCTGGGCAGTTCGCCGACCGCCGGCGAATTCGCCCGCCTGCTGCGCGACGTGCTCGACCGCGTGCGCAGCGAAGAGCAGCTGCGGCAGTCGATTTTCGGCTGGACCGAACACGTTGAACGCGCCCGCCTGTACGCTCCCGACATCACGCCGCAATTGGCTGCGGTGGTCGATGCGATCGGCCAATTCCACGGGCTTGACCATATCGAAATCTGAGCGTGTCGCCACCACCGGCGATCCGTGCTGCACTGCACGCCGGGTGACCTGCGTCAGCGATTCTCGGCCCACCACGCATCCCGCGCCTGCACCCCGAGCGAGGCGTGGTCGGTGAAGAAGCCGGTGGCCCCAGCCGCCAGCAGGCGGCGCAGCTCCTGCTCCATGCTCATGCGCTCACCGTGTTCGTCCAGGCAAAGAAACGCCGGCTCGCGGCGCAAGGTGTAGGGGTGAACCGCCAGCCCGGCCGCACGGGCATCGCTGATCAGGGGGTGCACCAGCCCAGTCAGTCGACATGGCGGAGTACCTGACTCGACCGTGGTAGCCATCGGCACTCGGGGCAACAGCGCGTCTTTCCAGGGTCCGACGCCGTGTACGCCGCTCGACTTGAGCCAGCGCAGCGCGCTTGGCGTGGCGAGGTCCGCATACCCGACGGAACGATCAAGCGGCCGGCCAAGCGCTTCTGAAAGGCCCGCGTAGCGGCTGCGCGGACCGACGTCCGCCCTGCGGTGCACATAGCCAATATCGTAGGGCTGTGAGAACGCGCCGTGCGGCGGCATCGCGCGAAGCTCACCCAGCAGCAGCAGCAGCGGCAGGTCGACGCCAGCGTCCGGCATGATCGCCGTCGCAAGTTCCAGCAGGTTGCCAAGCTCGAAGCTCTGGATGAAGACGCGGTGCGGATCAGTGAAGCGCTCGGCCACCAGCTGACCCACCAGCATCGCCCCGAGCGAGCGTCGTATCGGCGTTCCGTCAAGGTGCGCGCCTTCGCTGGCGAACCAGGTCGGATGCTTGGTTTCCGGATAGATGCCGACCTTGCGGCCGACTTGCTCGAACTCGCGCACCAGGGCGAGTATCTCGGCAAGTGTCGGGATCGCCTCCTGCCCGTCGTATCGCACATTGTCCGGCCGCAGCTGCGGTAGGCGCTCGCGCGCGCGCAGCTGGCGAATCTCGGCCAGCGTGAAGTCTTCGCTGAACCAGCCGCTGATCGCTTCGCCGTCGATTCGCTTGCTGGCCTGCCGGTCGGCAAATTCAGGGTGGCTGGCGACATCGGTGGTGCCCGACAGCTCGTTCTCATGGCGGGCGATCAGCACGCCGTCGCGGGTGACCACCAGGTCGGGCTCGATGAAATCAGCACCCTGTTCAATCGCCAGGCGATAGGCGGCAAGGGTGTGCTCGGGCCGCTCTCCGCTGGCGCCGCGGTGTGCGATCACCAGCGGCCGTTTGGCCAGCTGCGCATCTACCGCAAGAGCGACATGCGACGTGAGGGACAAGGCGATAAGAACGTGAACAGTCAGGACCACAAGTACAGCACATCTGCCGCGCAGCAAGCTCGCATCGAATCCTGTCAGCACGCTCGCCACGACTCGATTCGGCTCGCGCCTCACGGCGACTCGCTCGCTCGCAACGGACGCGCAGGCATCGGCCCCGACCTCTCGACTGCCGACTGCTCCTGCATGGCGCTGCGCAGCATGGGCTGCGCCTGGGCCAGCAGATGAAACACGACATGCTGCTCGATCACGCCGCGGACGGCGCTGCTGCCCGGCCCCCGGGCGTAGACGGCGACGTCCTCGCCAGAGTGCGTTTCGCTCTCCAGGGGCACCAGCGCGGGCTGACGGAAGGCAGTGTCAGACGTGTCCAACGATGCCAGATCATCGAGAGCCACAGTGGCACCTGGGCCGTTGGCATAGCTCAGCGTTGTGTAGGGCCGACCGTGGAGATCGCGGCTCAGCGCGCCGTCGGATCCACGTACCAGTCCTAGAACCGGGTTGCCGCGCGCGGGGTATCCCGTGATCGTCAGCGTGTGGCCATGGTCGGCGGTCACCACGATCAGCGTGTCGTCGGCAGAGGTCAGGCGGTCAGCCATCGCAACCGCCTCCGATAGCGCCAGCGTATCGATCAGCGCCAGCTGCGCTCGGCCCTCATGGTGGGCGTGGTCGATCCGACCCGCCTCAATCACCAGCGCATAGGGTCTGCCGCTGGCCTGCAGTCGCTGCACGGCAAAGCGCGTCATCGCGGCCAGGCTTGGCTGGTCCAGGCCACGCGACGTGCGGTGATGTTCGTAGGCCAGGTGGTCTTCGGCGAACAGCCCCAGCACCGGCGCCGAATCGGCCGGCAGGGCTTCAAGGGTTGGGCGATCAGTTGGCAGATGCAGGTCAGGGCGCTTCGCCTTCAGGCCGGCCAGCGGATCCTCGCTGCGAAGGTCCGTGGCAGTGGCGCCCGCGGCGGCGGCCGCGGCCACAAACATGCCTCGGCCGCCGCCGAGGGCAAGATCGAGCCGGCCTTGGTCAATTGCCGCAAGCAGCTGCTCCGCAATCCCCGCGCAGCCGGCGGCACGTGCCGCAAGCGGCAGCAGGCGGTTTGCCTCCCAGTCACGCTCAGGGGAGTGGGCATAGGTCGCAGCGGGCGTGGCATGCGTGAGGCGCGTCGTGGTGACGACGCCGGTGGCCATTCCAACCGCGTTGGCGCGGGCGAGCAGGCTTGGAAGACGACCTGCGTCGACGTCCTCACAGCGTCGACGAACCACGCGCTGATCGACGCCGATGACGCCCATCCGGGTCTTGGCGCCACTCATCATGGCCGTCATGGTGCCGGCGGAATCCGGCGTCTGGGCGTCGGTGTTGTAGGTCTTGGCCAGCACAAGCGCAGGGAATCGCTCGAAGGCAAGCTGCGCCTCCTCGCCGGCACTGCCGGCACGCTGACCGTAGAGGATCCGCGCGGCGGTCACAGTGGACGTCCCCATGCCATCGCCGACGAACAGGATCAGATTGCGAGCGTCTTCCCGGTCGGCGCCGCGCTCGACGGCGGCTTTCCGTCCGGCGTCGAACCAGCTGGGGCCACTCTCTGCCTCGGTCGGCGCTCCGGACGACAGCTGGCGACTGGCATACCGATCTGGGGCAACCTGCGCGCCTGGCGTCGCGCAGCCCGCGATAAGCCCTACCAGCAGCGCCAGGCAGGCCGGCGCGCGATGCTCCGGAGAAGATCTGGGAACTATCATCCGGGTACTGTGCGCGCAGCGGATGTCAAGAATGGGTCAGCGACGGCCGGAGGTGTGCCAGGCGGGTCGGGGCGGCGCCACGAAGCAAGTTTGCCTGCCTGTCATGCTGCGGGGTCTGCTTGCCGCTGCATGAACGTCAGTGAGGATGCGGAACATCCCCATCCCCGCCGTTATCGTCGCGCTCAGCCGGGGGAGGGTCGGAGTACTCCTCTTCGATGGCACCCGCCGAGTTGCTCTTGACGGCGTCTTCGGCGGCGGCATCGGCGGTTTTCTCCTCGCCCACGTGGTACGCGGCAAAGCCTGGCAGCACCACCTGGTTGCGCGCCATGCCGATCACCCGGCCGTTGACCGGTGACTTGATCTCACGCTCTATGTTGTTGATCGGATCAACCACGATCCCCAGCGTCTGCCCGGCGGCCACGCGGTCGCCGAGCGTCAGGCTGCTGATCAGCAGTCCGCCACTGTCCGCGCGCACCCACTGCGAGTCGTAGAAGATCGCCTGCGGCTCGGATCTCGCAGGGGCGTCGGCGGTCATACCGAGCTCATACAGCAACGCGTCGATTGAACGCACGCTGGCTTCGATCTCGGGGATCTGCAGCAGCGAGGGCGCCCCGGACTCGAAGGTCACGGCGGGAATGCCGACGCGGCTGGCGGCGGTGCGCAGCATGCCTTTGGCACCGGCGCTGTGCAGCACCGGAGTGGCTCCGAACTTTCCTGCAAATGCCAGCACGTCCGGGCTGCGGAGGTCGGCCCGCACCTGCGGCAGGTTGCTGCGGTCAAATGAGCCGGTGTGAAAATCCACCACTGCCTCGCAGTGTTTGACCACGCTGTCGAAAAAGCTGTGGGCGATGCGCGATGCAATGCTGCCAACCCGCGTGCCGGGGAAGAAACGATTGAGGTCGCGCCGATCAGGCAGGTAGCGGCTGCCGCGGCTGAAGCCAAACAGGTTGACGATCGGCACGCCGATCAGGGTGCCGCTGAGCTGGCTCGGGTCGACATCATGGATGACCCGCCGCACGATCTCGACGCCATTCAATTCATCGCCGTGGATACCGGCAGTCAGGCACAGCACTGGCCCGGGGCGAAGTCCGTGCACCACGATCACCGGACTCACCACCTCGCTGCCGGAGAACGTCTGACTTGCGCTCCACTCAAGGCGGGCTCGGGCGCCTGGGAGCACCTCCTGACCAAGGATGGCGAAATTGGGCATCAGCGGCGGACCCACGAACGCCGGCGACATCGGATCGCCTGCGGGGGCAAGCTCCGGCGGCCCAAGCAGCAGGCTGGCCAGTGCTGTTGCGTCCACTGCTGAAGGCGTATCGACGGCACCCACGTGCAGCGCCAGGCCTCCCCCCAGCAGCATCGTGGTCGCCAGCACACCGACCCCAATTCGACCCGCCATCATTCGGCCTTGCTGCAACGGGCGCATATGCCGTGCACCTCCAGCGTTTGCGCCTGGGGATGAAAGCCAAGCGCAGCGGCGCGCTCCGACAGCAGGCGGGTGACCTGCTCGTCTTCAAGTTCGATCGCGACCTGACAGCGACTGCAGATCAGGAACGGCGCGGAGTGGGACTGGCGCGGGTGGTGACAGCTGACAAACGCGGCGATCGACTCCAGCTTGTGGATGAAGCCGTTCTCAAGCAGGAAGTCGAGCGCGCGATAGACGGTGGGCGGCGCGGTCGGCCCGTGCGTATCACGCATCAGCTCGAGGAGTTCGTAAGCCTTGACCGGCGTCGACGAACCGGCGATCAGTCGCAGCACCTGCAGTCGCAATGCGGTCAGTCGAACGCCGCGCTCGCGACACACCTCGGCGACCTCGGCGAGCAGGCTGCCGGGATCGTGAACGTGGTGCTCGGGATGGGAACAAACCTGTTTGGGCGCCGTCTGCGTCATGACTTCATCTTACATCGGTGCGTTGGACCGCTGCTGCAGCACCCGGCGCTGCGCACTCAGGTCCGTGATCGGGCGTTGACAATGCGCTGAAGTGCCTGTTCGCGGCCGGTCAGATAGACCGTGTGCTCGATGGAGGGCGAGACTGCCGTGCCCGTGATCGCCACCCGCAGCGGCTGCGCGACCTTGCCCATGCCGACGCCGAGCTGCTCGGCAACGCCGCGTAACGCAGCGTCGATTGACATGGGTGTCCACTCCTCAAGCGACCCAAACGCGGCGTGAACCGCGTCCAGCGTGGCGCCCGCGCCGGCTAGATGCTTGGCCACGGCCGCTTCGTCATACGTGTGCAGGGGCGTGAACCAGACCGCAGCGCGCTCGGCCATGTCCTTCAGCGTCTTCACCCGGTCGCGCAGCGCAACGATGACGTCGGCCGCGCGTGGACCGGCGGCCAGGTCGTAGCCCGCCGCTCGCAAGTGCCACTCCAGATGCGGCGCCAGCGCGTCCGGGTCATCGGTCTTGAGGTAGTGCTGGTTGAGCCACGAAAGTTTGTCGAGATCAAAACGCGACGCCGAGTGGTTGACATCTTCGATCCGGAACAGCGCCTGCATCTGCGCCAGCGAGAATATCTCCTGGTCGCCATGCGACCAGCCCAGCCGCGCGAGATAGTTGAGCAGCGCATGCGGCAGGAAGCCGTCGTCGCGGTACTGCATCACGCTCACCGCACCGTGGCGCTTGGACAGCTTGGTGCCGTCCGGGCCAAGGATCATCGGCAGGTGTGCAAAGCTCGGCACCGGCGCACCCAGCGCGTGGTAGATGTTGATCTGGCGCGGCGTGTTGTTGACGTGGTCGTCGCCGCGCACCACGTCGGTGATCCGCATGTCGACATCATCGACCACCACCGCAAAGTTGTAGGTCGGGAAGCCGTCCGACCGGATCAGCACCAGATCGTCAAGCTCTTCATTGCTCCACTCGACCCGGCCTTTGACCTTGTCGTCGAACACCACGCTGCCTGAGGTCGGGTTGCGGAACCGCAGCACCCGGTTGGGATCGTCGCGCAGCGGTTCGCCGCGATCACGGTAGTGGCCGTTGTAGCGCGGCTTGCGGCCTTCGGCCATCGCCTGCGCACGCATGGCGTCGATTTCCTCGCGCGACTCGTAGGCGTGGTAGGCCTTGCCGGCGCGCAGCAGCTGATCGGCAACATCGAGGTAACGCTGCAGCCGCAGGGTCTGGAAAAACGGGCCCTCATCGTGCGTCAGCCCCAGCCACTGCATGCCGTCCAGAATGGCCTGCAGCGCCTCGTCGGTGCTGCGCTCGCGATCCGTGTCTTCGACCCGCAGCACGAACTCCCCGCCCTGCCGGCGCGCCTCCAGCCAGCAGTAGAGCGCCGTCCGGGCGCCGCCAATATGCAGGAAGCCGGTTGGACTGGGAGCAAAGCGGGTGCGACAGGTCATCGGTTCTGATATCGCTGGACAGGGCTGCTGAGTCTACCGGAGCGGCATGAATGCCCCGGCCCGGACCGTTCGTGGATCGCGAGACCGCAGGCGGCGCGCAAAGACCGATGGAACCTGCGCCGCCGGCCGCGGTCCAAGCGCCTCGCATGTCCAGTGACCGCCGCTTGGCCTCGTGGCCTGCGGCGCCTATCATCCCGTTCCATTGTCCGCCTCGGAGTTTTGCCATGCTGATCCGCCTCCTGCTCACCGCTGGAATGCTGCTCCCGGCCACGCTTTTGGCGCAGACCCCGGCCGCACCGGAGGGTGCAGCCGTAGCCGCGCCAGCCGCTGAAACCGCGCCGGTTGCGCCAAATCCGCGCGTCGCGCTGCGCACCAACCAGGGCGACATCGTGATCGAGCTGGAGGCGACCAAGGCGCCCAAGAGCACCGAAAACTTTCTCCAGTACGTGGCTGACGGCCACTACAACGGCACCATTTTTCATCGCGTGATCGATGGCTTCATGGCACAGGGCGGTGGCTTCACTGCCGATCTCCAGCAGAAGCCGACCCGCCCGGCGATTCAGAACGAAGCCAACAACGGCCTCAGCAACACGCGCGGCACCGTGGCAATGGCGCGAACCGGTGAGCCGCAGTCGGCGCAGGCGCAGTTTTTCATCAACGTGGTCGACAACCCGCGGCTGAACTTTGTCAGCGAGCAGAACGGCTTCACCTGGGGTTACGCGGTGTTCGCGAAGGTGGTGGAGGGCATGGACGTCGTTGACCGCATCCGCGCCATCCCGACCGGCCCGCAGGGCCCGTTCGCCACGGACGTCCCCACCCAGGAGATCGTGATCGAGCGCGCCGAGGTGCTGCCCGCCGCGCCAGCCGCGCCACCGGCTACCGAGTAGGTCGCTGTTTCACGCCTGCTGCAGCGGGCGAGTCGGGGCTCGACCGGATGACCACCTGGTTCATTTCCGACTTGCACCTTGACCCGACGCGACCGCATCTGGCCGATATCCTGCTGCGGTTTCTTGACGCACCGGCGCGCGCGGCCAAGGCGCTTTACATCCTCGGCGACCTGTTTGAGGCATGGGTCGGGGACGACGGTGCGGATGTCCTGGCGGATTCGGTTGCCGGCGGGCTGCGGCGACTTTCCGACGCAGGGGTAGAGGTCGGCTTCCAGTGCGGCAATCGCGATTTCCTGCTGGGTGCGGCCTACTCCGCCCGCTGCGGAATGCGCCGCTTGCCCGACCCCTGCGTCGTTGATCTTTACGGCCGCCCGACGCTGCTCACGCACGGCGATGCGCTTTGCACGGGTGACCTCGCCTATCAGGCGTTCAGGCGTCAGGTGCGCGATCCCGCCTGGCAAGTCGAATTTCTGGGCAAGCCTCTGAGCGACCGTCTCGCATTTGCCGCCAAGGCGCGAGCTGCCAGCACTGCGCACCAGCAAGGCAACCAGGCGCACATAAGCGACGTGGAGGACGCGTCCGTGGAGACGCAGTTTGCCCGCTTCGGCGTAGACCGCATGATTCACGGTCACACGCATCGCCCGGGCGAGCATCACCATCGAGTCGATGACCGCGTTTGCGAGCGCATCGTGCTGTCGGACTGGCGTGCAGCCGGCGAGGCGCTGGTGGTCAGCGCGTCTGGGACAACGCGCGTGGTGCTGGGCTGAGCGGCGTCATCAGCGGGACGCCCTCAGCCGGCGTAGCGGTCGGTCGCGTCAACCAGCGCGCTGGCGTTGCCTGGCTCGAAAGCCGAGTGTCCCGCGTCAGGCACCACAACGAGCTCTGACCCCGGCCATGCCGCGTGCAGATCGAATGCGCTCTGAACCGGGCAAACCACATCGTAGCGCCCGTGAATGATCGCTCCTGGGATACCGGCGAGGCGTGGCGCGTCACGCAGCAGCTGTCCATCCACCTCCATGAAGCCGCCGTTGACGAAGTAGTGGCTCTCGATCCGCGCAAAAGCGAGTGCGAACGAGGGGTCTTCGTGGGCACTGATGAAGGCGCTGTCGGGGTGCAGAAGGCTGGTCGCGCCCTCCCACACCGACCACGCCTTTGCCGCCGCCAGGCGGACTGACCTGTCATCCGAGGTCAGGCGGCGGTGATAGGCGGAGATCAGATCCGCACGCTCCACCGTCGGGATGGCATTGATGTAAGACGTCCAGGCATCCGGGAACAGGCGCGACGCGCCTTCCTGATAAAACCACTCAAGCTCCCAACGACGCAGCATGAAGATGCCGCGCAGCACCAGATCCAGCACGCGGTCAGGGTGAGTCTGGGCGTAGGCCAGCGCCAGTGTCGATCCCCAGGAGCCGCCAAATACCTGCCATCGCTCAACGCCAAGGCGCGCCCTGAGGCGCTCGATATCCGCCACCAGCTGCCACGTTGTGTTGTCCACCAGATCGGCATGCGGGGTTGACCGCCCGGCGCCGCGCTGATCGAAGAGAATGATCCGGTAGCGCTCGGGATCGTGAAATCTCCGCATCTTCGGGCTGCAGCCTCCGCCAGGACCGCCGTGCAGGATCACCACCGGCTTGCCGTCAGGATTTCCGCACTGTTCGTAGTACAGGGTGTGGCGGTCGGACACGGCGAGTGTGCCGGTGTCGAAACAGGAAAGGTCGGGGTAGAGAGTGCGCATCCGGGAATCCAGACGATGGGCAAATGGCAGGATCGTCAGTCTAACCAACTGTGAGGTACAGGGTTCCGGCCTGCTGCAACCCCTGCACCCACGCGCCCTTTGCTATCGCTGGGCGCCATACGCCAATGCCCGCCCAAGGACGGCGATAGCGCATTTGGCCAACCGCTGAGCCAGCGGTTGTAGGATTGCCTGCAGGCGCGATGCGCTACCAACCCCAACAACCGCATCGCGCCTGGAGGCAATCCTACGGGACGCTTTCGCAGGATGCCGAGGCATTCGCACAATCTGAGCCCCAAAACGCAGCAGGGGCGCCGAAGCGCCCCTGCTGGGATAACAATCTACCGCAATGGCTGACTACTGACGGCGGAAGCCGACAGCCAGCAGGCCAAACACACCGAGCAGACTCAGCAGCGCCAGGGTCGACCAGGTCGAGGCTGACGGAATGAAGGTCGGCGGGACGATGGTGGTGCCGGCCGGTGCGTTGACGGTGAACGTCAGCGGAGCCTGACCAGCGACCGTGCAGGTTACGGTGCCAGCGGCCGGCTGCGCACCGGCAGTCAGCTGCACGCCAACGCGGAGGTCGGACGGCTGCAGGGTGCCGGTGACGGTCTGGTTGACGGGGCCTTGACCCGACGGATTGGCCGGCGACGCGGCAATCTGGACCTGACCGGTCGAGGTGCAGCTGATCGCCGTGGAGCCCGCACCCGAACCATTGGATGCCGAGAGGTCAATCGTGGTCAGACCCTGCGTGCCCGCCAGACCGCCGGACACGTTGATCGTCGAACCCGAAACCGGCGCCGAAGCGATGGTCGGATTGACGCTTGGCGCCGGGCAGCTGAGCGTAAAGGCGCGCGGCGTAGCCGCACTATCCGCATCCGTCTCATTGCAGGTCAACGTTGCCGAGACAGCGCTGGTCGGGTAGGTACAGCCGACCACCAGGTTCTGAGTAATCGACGAATTGAAGGTCAGGCTGGCAGGAGCAACGCTGAAGCTCGAGGCGCCGGCACCGGTGATGGCGCAGCCCGCGACCGACGCATTGCCCGTCGTGCCAGACGCCGTAACCGCGATGTTCTGCGTCGGAGCCTGCGCACCGGGCGTCATGCCGGCTGCAAACGTGATGGTCGAACCCGGGGCCGGGTTGAACGCCAGCGTGCGTGGGACCGGGGTGTTCTGGACATTGACACCTGACATCGCCGCCAAGGTGCAGGGAGCGACAGGGCCGTCAGGGCTAGCGCAACCAATGGTGGTTGTCGTGAAAGCAGAGAGCCCGATCGGTGCGTTCGCCGCGATGGCAACAGTAAAGGTGCAATACGTCGTGGCTGCCGCAGCCAGAGGCGTTCCCTGACCGTCGCGCGGGATGATACGAATCCGCGCAGGTGCGGCAAGAATCTGACACGTGTCAGCTGGTGTCGCCGCGACGGGAGCGGTAATCGTAAGGACTGCATCGTTATAAGCAATGCGAACGTCTGCATTGTCCGTTTGGTTGTCACCAGCAAAGGTCACATTCAATGTGAGGCTTGACCCGGGCGCACCGGAAGCCATCGCGCTGAAGGTGCCAGCAGTCGCCGACACCGAAAGGCCCAGCAAACCTGCGGCCAGCAGATACTTATTGATCAACATTATCGTCTACTCCCCAAGGAAAAAAGAAAACCTCCTCGCTGCACCACCCCACGGGTGAGAGCAACGAGAAGGCGTGTCATTTTGCTAATGACCGCTCGTTATTTTAGCGCCCTGATGGAAACCTCGCAATCCAGAAGCCCTGTGAAGGACGAGCTGCACAGATTCTTCTCAACCTCCACCAGTGACTCGGGAGCCCAGCCCTTCGAGGCAGTGATTCGCACCGTAAAGACACAAGTGTCGCTCAGCGTCTTGGCAAGCGGAGCCCCCGCGCCACTGGGCGGCAAGGCACGCAGCAGCCCCTTCTCCGTCGACGCGGCGCAAACTGCGCCCTTTTGGACAGTCTGGATATCCACAACCTCAAATCCTGACCCGATTGCCAAGTCTAAATGAGCATCTTCGATCTTGCTATCCCCCGCAAAGGACGCCACCACGGTCAACTGGTCGGCGCCCTTCTTCTCTGTCCAAACCTCCCAACCGCCCGCTTGCGCAGAGAGGCTGACCATCGCCAACGCTACAAATGCAAAGATCGGCGCGCAACACAGATTCATCTTCATGACTACAACCCTCGAGAATTTTTGGAAGCAAGCGAGATTAAGAGCATGTCCGGAAAGCACGGATAAGTGCGGTCACGCAGGAGCGATCTGCCCCGGTAATGTCTCCATCTTCGTCGCAGTCTGGCCGTCGCGCCGCCGGCAATGTGCCTCGAATTGCGGCCGTTACGGCAGACCGATCTGGTCCAGCAATGTCTCTATCGTTATCAACGTCACCGCGGCACATAGGCGTCAGTGCAGATGCCGGGGTGCCACCAACCTGACGGGATGCTTCGTACTCATCGATCGAGGTGTTGCCCGTGCCGCCGCCGCCTGCAACGTTTCCGAGGCGGACGCTCTCAACGACCGCAGCACTTGTTGCAATCGGCGCAATCGTCCCGGCCAGATCGGTGGTAAACCCGCCGGAGGCAACAGAGCGCGTGTTCGCCGTAAATTGCCCTGACGCGTTGTAAGTAAAAGTCACCTCAATCCACTTGCCATTGGTGGCGGTGTTGTCGGCGGTGCTCTGAGTAGATCCATTGACCGCGAAGCTGACGTTCTGGTTTGCTGGGTTGTGGGTAACTTGAATAACTGGCGTCCCTACACCGGCGTCGGACGGGTAAGCGCGAAACACCACCGGGTTGGCGCCGGTGATGCCGGCATAGAAGAAGAAGCGGGCGATGTAGGGTGCGCCGCCGCCGCCTTCCGCGGCGTGGCGGGCGGACTCCTCCACGAAGCTGGGCGCGGCGCCATTGACCGGGTTCAGGCCACAAGCACCCTGATAGATGCGAACGCCTAGAGCCGGTCCGCCGGCGACCGGAGCACCGGTGGCGGGCTGCGCCCATGCAGACGTGTTGCACTGCGCGTGGGCGGGCTGCCAGGCGATGGCGGCAAGGCCGGCCAGCGAGGCCAGGCCGAGATGCATGAAGCGGGATGTCGAGACCATGGTGATTTCCTGTTTCAGACGGAAGCTGGATCGGACGAAAGCAATCGGGTGACGCGGAAGGACGCTGTAGCAGACGCAGTACAGCTCAAATTCCGCCGCGCATCGCCGCAGGAGCATCGCACGTGGTTAGGTGTACGTTCAAGTTGGGCGAATCGTCCCACTGGGTCGCGGACCTTTTTTGGCTGGGTGGATATGCTTCCAGCCCGGGTTGCAATGTGCGGGGCGGGTTGACCGTCGCTGGGCGGGCTGATCGCGCCGAGCGGCGCTCCTACGGTGGGGTGAGGGGTGGTTCTGGCGGAGGGCCCGAGCGCGGCTGCGGTTGCGTCATGCCGACCAGTCCGTCGATCTCGGCGTTGGTGAAGCCGGCGGCAAGGCGCGCGGGGCGATTGAACGGACTGCGCACGGCGCCGCGCGCGTGGGTGCGGATCAGCTGCATGAAGGTGGACGCCGGGTCGACGCCCTCACGCTCGCAGCACCACGCGAACCAGCGCGATCCGACCGCCACGTGGACGATCTCTTCGCGAAGAATCAGCGCCAACACCTCGGCGGTCTCACGATCTCCCACGCCGAGCAGGCGATCAATCATTGCTGGGGTTACGTCCAGGCCGCGCGCTTCGAGGACGCGCGGCACCAGCGCCATGCGCGCCAGACAGGAGGACTGCGTGGCGACGGCCATTTCCCACAGCCCGTTGTGGGCGTCGAAATCGCCGTATTGATGTCCGGTCGCCGCCAGCCTTGCCTGCAGCAATGCGAAATGACGCGCTTCATCGGCGGCAACGGCTGACCATTCCCGGTAGTAGGCGTCCGGCATACCGCGAAACCGGTACACGGCGTCCCAGGCCAGATTGATCGCGTTGAACTCGATGTGGGCGATGGCGTGAATGAATGCTGCCCGGCCCGCGGCGCTACCGAACCCGCGCTGGGCCAGCTCGCGTGGCGCGACCAGGCGGGGTCTGGGCGGACGTCCGGCAGCAGGCAGTGGCCGTGGCACGGTGCCGTCTGCTGCAAGCGGAAGACCGGCGGCAACCGCGCTGGCGGTCAAGCCAAGCTTGGCTTCGACACTGTCAGCCAGTAGGCAAGCCAGCGCCGCCTGCTGCAGCGTCTGCACGGCGGCGAGCGCCTCAGTTGACGCTGGCTGATCAGCCACGGCGCCGCTCCAATCAGTGCTCATCCGGTTCGCCGGCGCTGCTTGGCGTCGTCCGAACGGCTGCGCTGCAGACCGTCCAGATAGCTAGCGTCACCGCCAGTCACATACTCGCCTGAGAAACAGGACGTGTCGAAGCCGAGCTGGGTGTTCTTGCCGCGCACGGCGGCAATCAGGTCATCGAGATCCTGATAGATCAGCCAATCACAGCCCAGCTCGGTCTGGATTTCTTCGATGCTGCGTCCGTGTGCGATCAGCTCGCTGACGGCGGGCATGTCGATACCGTAGATGTTGGGGTAACGCACCGGCGGCGCTGCCGATGCCAGATAGACCTTGGATGCGCCGGCCTCGCGGGCCATCTGCACGATCTGTTTGGAGGTGGTGCCGCGGACGATGGAATCATCCACCAGCAGCACCACCCGGTTGCGGAACTCGAGCGGTATCGGGTTGAGCTTGCGGCGCACCGACTTCACCCGCTCGCCCTGCCCCGGCATGATGAAGGTGCGGCCGACGTAGCGATTCTTGATGAAGCCTTCGCGATACTTGATCCCCAGCACGTTGGCTACTTCCAGCGCCGCGTCGCGCGACGAGTCGGGAATCGGAATGACCGTGTCGATGTCGTGGTCGGGCCACTCGCGCAGAATCTTCTCGCCCAGCTTGACGCCCATGCGCATGCGCGCCTTGTGAACTGAAACGTCCTCGATCATCGAGTCCGGGCGGGCGAAGTAGACGTACTCGAAGATGCATGGCGCGTGCGCCAGCTGGTCGCAGCATAGTTCGGCGCTCAGCTCGCCATCGGAGCCGATCACCAGCGCCTCGCCGGGACGCACGTCGCGCACGCGCTGATAGCCGAGCAGGTCGAAGGCAACGCTTTCTGACGCCACTGCATATTCGACGCCGGCCGGCGTGTCGCGCCGCCCCAGCACCAGCGGCCGGATGCCGTGCGGATCGCGAAACGCCACCAGCCCAAGCCCGAGCACCGCAGCGACCACCGCGTAACCTCCGCGCGCGCGCCGATGGACGCCGGCCACCGCGCCAAATGCGGCCTTTGGCGTCAGAGCGCCCTGCGCACTGAGCTCATGGGCGAACACGTTGAGCAGGACTTCGGAGTCCGACTCGGTATTTACGTTTCTGCGGTCCTGCTCGAACACTTCGCGGCGCAGCGCATCGGTGTTGACCAGATTGCCGTTGTGGGCCAACGCGATGCCGTACGGCGAGTTGACGTAGAACGGCTGGGCCTCGTCAGAACCCTCCGAGCCGGCGGTGGGGTAGCGGCAGTGAGCAATGCCCAGACGCCCGGTGAGCAGGCGCATCTGCGGCTCACCAAACACGTCCTTGACCAGTCCATTGCCCTTGTGAATGCGCAGCCGCTGTCCATCGACGGTGACGATACCGGCAGCGTCCTGCCCGCGATGCTGCAGCACGGTCAGCCCGTCGTAGAGAGAAGCGGCCACTTCGCTGTAGCCGGCGATACCGATGATGCCGCACATGGGTCTGGAGTCCTTGGGCTGAGTCGAATGCAACCAGATGAGTCAAGTTCTTGGCGCGGAGCCGGATTTGCAGCCCCCTTGAGTCAAGGGAACGGTGCTGCGCGAAGCGCGGCACGGGAGTGGTGGAAATCTTGAAGGTTGAACGAAGCGAGCTTGCTGGACGGTCTGACGCCGAGCCTCGCTAGTCCTGCGGCGCGGGCGGCGCAATGGGGGAGTTGGGCAATGCCGGAATGGTTGGCAGCGCATCGAAACGAACGTGACTCGCCACCGCCTCTGGCAACCAGCCGCGCAGCCATTGTGCGCCCACTTCGAAACGCGGCAGCAGCTGCGAGCCGGTCCACCAGGGGTCGCTGGGCAGCGGCGTGAATCCCATGACCAGCACCGCGACGCAGCACAGCGCCACGCCGCGGGCGGCGCCGAAACCCAGCCCGAGCAGGCGATCCGTGCCTGACAGCCCGGTGCTCTTGACCAGCTTGCCGATCAGCCAGGTGGCAAGCCCACCAACCACCAGAGCACCGAGGAAAAGAGTGGCGTAGCCCAGAAACAGGCGCGCAGAAGGCGTCTCAACGACGCCGGCAAACATCGCGGAGGCGGCGTCGCCATAGGTAAAGGCCAGCCAGAACGCCGCGGCCCAGACCGCCAGCGACATCACCTCGACCAGAAAGCCGCGCCACACACCGACCACGCAGGACAATCCGATCACGGCCAGCAGTGCGACATCGGCAGCATTGAGCACGGGATATCAGGGGTAGGTCAACACCTGGCCATCGAGCTGAAAGCGCTGCCGCAGCGCGGCACGCGTCTCATCAGCCTTGGCGCGCTGAATTTCCGGCCCGACCCGAACCCGCCACAGGCTGCCACCATCCCGGGCGATGCGTTCGACAAAGGTCGCATAGCCAGCGACGCGCAGGCGGTCCCGAAGCGTATTGGCCTCTGCCTCCGACTTGAAAGCGGCCACCTGGACCACGAACCCGCCAGCGACCGCCGGTGCCGGGCGCGCTGGCGCGGAATCGGTTGACTCCAGCGCCACCACCGCCGTGGACAGGTCGGACTGCACGCGGCGCGCCGCCAGCGCCGCCGACTCAGCGGCCGCGCGGCTGGCAAACGGTCCCGCACGCACACGTGCCGCTGGCTTGCCGTCGACCTCGATCGTCTCGGCATAGGACTCAACGCCGGCCGACTTCAAGCGACCAATCAGAGCGCTGGCGTTGGCGGCATTGCTGTAGCTGCCAAGATTGACGGCGTAGCGACTGCCAGCCGGCAGCGGGGCGGCGGCAACGGGCGCTGCCGGCGTCACGGCAGCGGGTGCGACGGCAGTCGGCGCCGACGCGATCGGCGCGATGGCGGCTGGCACTGGCGCAGCGGATGACGCGACGGGCGGCGCAGCCGTGGCTTGTCTCGCGGGGCCGGTAGGCGCTGCTTCCGCCAGCGCATCCGGTCGCGGCGTGACCGGCACATCCACTGTCGCCAAACGATCCGGCTCGGGCGCCGCCATCGACTGTCCGCTAGACGACGCTACCGGCGGCGTGCGGGTCGGCAGTGCCAGCGGAATCTCGCGCGTCTGCAGCGGCCGGTCGGGTGCGGCGGGCACGCCGAGCGGAAGTGAAGCGGCGGGTGGCGCAGGTGGCGCCGGGCCGTCAAACACCATCGGCAGGAAGATGATTGCCAGTGCGATCAGCACGGCGGCGCCCAGCAGTCGCTGTTTGAGTGCAGGTTCCATGAGTACTGGATCACGCGACGCGGCAAAGGAGCCGCAAGTATACCGATCCCTGATCCTGCCCCGACCCGACGGCGGCGCCCAGCAACCGCCGGTTCAGGCGTCGCTGCCCATAGCCTGGAGTGCTTCCGCAACGGTATGAAATGATCCAAACACGACGACCCGGTCTCCCGGCTCAGCGCAGGTCAAGGCTTCGGTAAGCGCGTCGGCGACGGTGGCGTGGCGCGTGTTCAGGCCGCGCGGCAGCAATCCGGCAACCGTCCGCCACAGCGCGTCCACCTCCAGGCCCCGCCCCGGCACGCCGGGCAACCCGGCAAAGCGCCAGACGTCGACGACGCCCATCAGCGGCGCGACCACGCTTGGAATATCTTTGTCCGCCAGCGCACTGAACACGGCCTGGGTGGTGCCGTTGGGCTTGTTGCCGGCCAGCCAGCGCGCCAGCTCCTGCGCTGCCTGCGGATTGTGGGCCACATCCAGCAGCACTTCGACCGGCCCCGGCAGTCGCTGCATGCGCCCCGGTAACCGCACCGACAGCAGCCCCTCGGCAACGGCCCCCGGCGGCAGCGCCGGCGCGCCTGGAAGGTGCCGCAATGCCGCGAGCGCAGCCGCGGCATTGCTGATCTGGCAGCCGGCAATCAGCGCCGGCGGCGGCAGCTCCAGCGTGCCGAACGAATCCTCATAGCGCCACGATCCTTCGCGCTGCGGCGTCACCTTGAAGCCAAGACCGGCACGCACGGCGACAGCGCCGATCCTGTCGATCGCCTGCAGCACGCTCAGCGGCGGCAGCGTCTCGCCGAGCACGGCAGGACGGGAAGGCCGGAAGATGCCCGACTTCTCGATCCCGATGGCTTCGCGGTCGGGGCCAAGGTACTCGACATGATCCAGCGCCACGGTGGTCAGTACGGCAACATCCGCATCCACCAGGTTGACCGCATCCAGCCGACCACCAAGCCCGACTTCGAGCAGCGCCAGGTCGAGGGCCGATTCGCTCATTATGAGCAGCGCCGCCAGCGTGCCGAATTCGAAGTAGGTAAGCGGGGTCGACCCGCGAGCGGTCTCAATACGATCAAAGGCGGCGACGAGGCGCGCGCTTTCCACCTCTCGGCCATCAATGCGCAGGCGCTCCTCGTAGCGCAGCAGATGCGGCGAGGTGTAGGCGGCCACGCGCCAGCCGCTGGCCCGCGCGATCGACTCTGCAAAGGCCACTGTCGACCCTTTGCCGTTGGTGCCGCCGACGCTGATTGTCCATCGCGCTGGAGCCCGCAGCCCAAGCGACCGGGCTACGGGCCGCACACGCTCCAACCCCAGCTGCATGCCGGTTGGCATCAGGGTCTGCTGATACTCCAGCCACTCGGCCAGCGTTCGTGCCACCTGCATTCTCCAGCGCTGATCGCTCGGCCGCGCCGGGCCCGCCTGGCTCTCAGCGTTCGCCCCAGCCCAGCTCGCGCAGCAGCGCAGCTGCAGGGTACACCTCGCGCATGATCCACAGCATGTAACGCTGGTCAACATGGATAGTGCGGGTCAGCGCCGGATTGAAGACCCAGTTGGAGGCGACTGACTCCCAGGTCATGTCAAAGATCAGGCCCACCAGTTCGCCGCGAGAATTGAGCGTCGCGGAGCCGGAATTGCCGCCGGTCACGTCCAGATCGGCGAGAAAGTTCACCGGGACCGCGAGCGCAGTCGCGATGGCCGCAACCTGCGGCGAGGTGGCATCGAACGGATCGACGCCCGTGTGTTTGGCCAGCACGCCGGCGGTGGTGGTGAACGGCAGATAGGACAATCCATCCCGAGGGTTGACGCCGCCAACCTTGCCAAACGTGATGCGCAGGGTGCCGTTGGCGTCGGGATAGGTGGCACGACCCTCACTGCGGCGATAGTCGAGCGTCGCCTGCAGGTAGCCGGGCAGCAGCCGCAGCAGTCCGCCTTCGTGGGCCTTGCGCGCATTCTCGATTCTCAGCAGCGCCGGTCCCAGGGTGATGGCGAACTGCAGAAAACTGTCGCTGCTGGCCTCGATGTCCTTACCGGTGGCGGCAAACCAGCGCAGACGGGTGTCGGTGTCGCCCAACTCGGTTTTGGCGTACAGCGCCGCGAGCGCCGTGTCGATGGTTTCCGGCCCAAACGCAGCACCGGGAGCCACCTGCAGCCAGCCATCGAGTTCCGCCATGCGCTGGTCGACGGGCAGCTTGGCGTAGGCCAACAGCGCGTGCCGCAGAAGCTGCCGGTCGACGCCGGCATCCAGCCGTCGCTCAAGTTGGCGCAGGCTGGCCTCGATCCGCGTCTCGTCGCGCTGTTGGTAGCCATTCTCACGCTCGGCGTCGGCGCGCCCACGCTCCACGCTCAGCCGATGCAGACTGCGCGCTGCCGTGAACAACCCGCTGCTGTTGAGCGTGGCGAGCACCAGATCGCGCTCGCGCGTGGCGCGTCCTTTGGACACATGCTCGCGCAGCGCGGCAAGCTCCGCCAACGTCTTAGCGCCCGCGGGCCGCGCCTGCAGCCACTGCGTGAGCGCGGCTTCTTCGCGGCGCTTCTGGCCCAGCGCGTCGGCGCGAGCGAAGCCTTCCAGTTGGCCGCTGAAGTTCTTGCGGGCGTTGCCCCAGCCGGCCATCGTCGAGGCGTACTTGATCGCGATGTCCGAGCCTGCGGGTCCGGCCGCATCAACGATGTCCATCAGCTCGGTGTAGCGACGGATCTGCTGCGGATAGGTCCAGCGGATGACAGCCTCGATTTCGTCGGCCAGCCGGTAGCGCGAGGTGCTTCCGGGATATCCCGCCACCATCACGAAGTCGCCCGCCTGCAGCGGTTGGCGGGCCATGCGCAGATGGTGCTCAGGCCGATACGGGACGTTCTCCGCCGCAAAGGCCGCAGGTTTGCCATCGGGCCCAACGTAGGCCCGGTAGAAGGCAAAGTCACCGGTGTGGCGTGGCCAGGTCCAGTTGTCGACCTCGCCACCAAACCCGCCAATTGCCTCGGGTGGAGCGTAAACCAGGCGCACGTCACGAATCTCAAGCTGCACAAACAGTCGGTACGTGAGTCCGCCAAAGAAGCTGACCACCGAGCAGCGCTGGCCGGCCGTGGTTTCGCAGGTTGCCACCAGCGCCTTGCGCGCCGCATCGACAGCGTCGTGGCGCTGGCGATCCGACAGCCGCGCAGTCACCTTGGCCAACACCTTGCGCGTCACGTCGCGGATCTCGCGGGTGATGAAGACTCTCGCGGCCGGGCCGGCGCTGATTTCATCCGCCGGACGCTCGGCGGAGAACCCGTCGCGCAGCAGGTTGCGCTCGGCGGTCGAGTTGAGCTGGATCGCGCCATAGGCGCAATGATGGTTGGTGACGACCAGCCCCTGCGGCGAAACGAACGATGCGCTGCAGCCGCCCAGACTGACGATGGCGCCCATCGGATGAGCGGCAAGATCGGTCAGCGTCGCCGGATCAAGCTCCAGTCCCGCCTGCTGCAGCGGACCCGCGATCTCAGGCAGTTGCTCCGGCGTCCACATTCCCTCCGCCGCATTGGCGACGGCTGAAGCGCAGAGCAGCAGATGGAGCAGGAAAGTACGCATGGATGGGCTCCCATCGGAGGGTCGGGAAGTCTAGCCCGTATGTCTCATCAAAACCTTGCCATGAAACGGACGGATTTTTTCGCAGGGCATGGCGCGAGGAGGCGTCATAGTGGGCTCTATGGCAACGACGAGCAACGCAGCCATGCGGAAAAAGACGCCGTTTCATGGCATTGTTTTGAGGAAACGGACTGCTCGTCGATGGCGACGGCCATGAACCGTGTCGAAAGTGGGTGGGCCGCGCGCCGGATTCCGGCGCGCCCCGCTCGTATAATCGCCACCCTTTCCACCGACACGGATCCGCCATGGCAACCGCCACGATGAAGGCCCTGGTGAAGCGCGAAGCAACGCGGGGAATCTGGATGGAACAGGTGCCGGTGCCGACACCGGGCGCGAACGAGGTGCTGATCAAGCTCGAGAAGACTGCCATCTGCGGCACCGATCTGCATATCTACAAGTGGGACGAGTGGAGCCAGCGCACGATCAAGCCGGGGCTTGTGATTGGTCACGAGTTTGTCGGTCGGATTGTCGAGCTTGGCCCTGGGGTAACGACCTATCGCGTCGGCGACCGTGTCTCAGCCGAGGGGCACATCGTCTGCGGCGTGTGCCGCAACTGCCGCGCCGGGCGGCAGCATCTTTGTCCGCATACGATCGGGATCGGCGTCAACCGGCATGGCGCGTTTGCCGAGTACATCGCCATGCCGGCCAGCAATCTGTGGCCGATTCCCGACCAGATCCCGTCCGAACTGGCTGCGTTCTTTGATCCCTACGGCAATGCCGCGCACTGCGCGCTGGAGTTCGACGTGATCGGCGAGGACGTCCTGATCACCGGCGCCGGCCCGATTGGCATCATTGCCGCCGGCATCTGCAAGCACATTGGCGCCCGCAACGTGGTCGTCACCGACGTCAACGACTACCGGCTCAAGCTGGCCGCCGACATGGGCGCGACGCGGGTGGTCAACGTGGCGAAGCAGTCGCTCAAGGACGTGATGTCGGATCTGCACATGGAGGGCTTTGACGTGGCGCTGGAGATGTCGGGTCATCCGGGCGCGTTCAACGACATGCTCGACTGCATGTACCACGGCGGCAAGGTCGCCCTGCTCGGAATCCTGCCCAACGGTGCCGGCATCAACTGGGAAAAGGTCATTTTCAAGGGCTTGACCCTGCACGGCATCTACGGCCGGCGCATGTATGAGACCTGGTACAAGATGACCCAAATGCTGCTGACCGGGTTCCCGCTGCAGAAAGTACTGACGCACCAGATCCATATTGACGACTTCCAGCGTGGCTTCGACCTGATGGACGCGGGCCACTGCGGCAAGGTCGTGTGCAGCTGGAACTGATGGATCGGCGTTCGCGATTCGCGATCCATTCCCGGCGACCATCGACCGATGGCCGCCGGATTGGCGATCCTCAGCCCTCGATCGAAAGCGTGAACACCAGGCGGCCGTCGGCCAGCTCGCCGAAGTTGTCGTCACCCGAGCTGTCGTTGTCGTAGTAGCCCAGCGCCGCGCTGAACGGTCCCACCGGGTAGCTGCCCGACACGAAATAGTCGGTGTAGTCGGAAAGCCCCGACGAGCCGGTGAAGGTGGTGCGTCCGGCGCCGATATCGATTCCGAAATCGCCGCCGCCCGGCGTAAAGCTCGCACCCACGGCGTAGTAGAAGCTGTCGGTGCCGCTGGCGTAGACGTCGTTGGTGTAGGCAAGCGTGAAGCTGACGGGTCCGGAGCTCAGCGTGCTGATCAATTCGTTGTAATCGAGGTCGATGCCTGAACGCGTGCCGATGTAGTTGTAGCGGTTGAGCACGACGTCCAGGTTGAGGCTTTCGGTCAGATCGGAGCTCCAGCCCAGGTACGTATCAAGCTCGATGTCTGCGCCGACCTCAGACCCGAAATCGACGTTGGAAGCCCAGGCGCCGATGTAGAAGCCTGAGCCAAACGCATAGTCCGCGCCAAGCTGCAGCGCGGGATCTTCGTCGGTCTGCGAAACGCCACGAAACACGTAGTCCGAGGTGATGGCCGCGTTCCAGGTGAACGGGCTCTCGTCTTGGGCTTGCGCTACGCCAGCGAAACCGGCGAGCGGGAGTATCACGCAGGCCAATGACAGGCTGCGGAGGTTGATTCGGCTCATCTGCGACTCTCCATAGGTTTTGGAACGGGGAAGTGACAACCGCCCGACGCGGCTCGCTCCAGGCGTGTCGGAAGGGTTCATTGATGAACTTCTTGGCGGCGAACCCCGTGTAGCACACCGAACCGCCGGCGGTTGCGCGAAAGGATGCCTGTGTTCGGCTCATAACGCACCGGTTCGGCGCAAAGTGTTGCCGTGACCGGGCACGCTGCGTGCTGCCAGCGGCTGCCGGGCACCCGCTTGGTGCGAGCAGGTTACGTCCGTCACGCTTGTGTTCAGCTGGCGTCTAGTTTACGATTCCATTCGGCACCGTACGGACAGGCAGTCCAGGGCTGGGCGAACTGCCCCGCCAGGTCGGGGGAGACACGCTGCCAATCTCGCGCAAGACGTTGGAACCGGGCATCGGTTCCGGTTGGCCTGCGCTCGCTTTTCACCAGCCCTGGGAGGGGTGTGCAGTGATCTCGATTTTCAGCAAGCGCAAAGTGACGTTGGCGAGCGCCGTGGCGCTCGGCCTGATGGTGGCCTGCGGCAGCGCCGCGGCAACGACCGGCCCAGTCGCCAAACAGCTCGCCGGCCTACCGGCCGAGTTCCCCAGCATGCAACCCATCGACCCGGCCGATGCTGCCATTCATTCCAAGAGCGCTCTGATCGCCGTAGAGCTGGGCCAGCAGAAGGACGGTCGGCTGGGTTGGCAGGGGTCGCTGCCGGTGGAGAACGGTAAACTGCGCTTTCTGGTCTTCTCTGGCGCCGCTGCCGACTGGCAGGTCAGTCTGGTTACGCCCGAAGGTGACCTTGAGAAATCCGCCGCAGAGTTTGCCCGCTCCGTGAAGCGGACCGGATTTGGCATTGAGCAGGCGCAGTTTCCGGCCGACTACTACACGCTGGATGGTGTGCAGAGCGGCGCGTGGACGCTGAAGATCAGCGCCCCTGCAGGATCTCAGCAGCGCGGCTACCTGCTGCTTGAGGGCAATGACCAGACCGAACTGGCCTCCCACCAGACCCATACCCGCCAGTTGACTGGCGAGCGGATCGGCTTTGCCGCCCGGCTGACCGGCACCGACGCCAAGGACAGCGTTCTGATGGGAGCCGCCGCGGGTCGCATTGACCGCGCCGAGCTTCGGGTCACCTATCCGAACGGCACCGTGGGCATGAGCACCATGTTCGACGACGGTCTGCATGACGACGGCGCCGCTGGCGACGGCGTGTTTGGCGGCGAATTCCTGGCCAAGTCCACCGGCGATCACATGGCGCAGGTGGTGATCCGCGGCGTTGATCGGCACGGCCAGCCGCTGATCCGGACGGCCGAACACTCGGTTCCGGTGGTGGAGGCGAGCATCGCAATCGTCGAGACGGCTGGCAGCGCCAAGTCACGGCCCGAAGAAGGCTCACGCAGCACGATCCAGATACCCATCCGCAGCGAGAAGTCCAATCGGCACTACCGCGCCTACGCCGAAGTCTGGGGCACAGGACGGGATGGCGCAGCGCGGCCGGTGGCATGGGTCAGCGGCATGACCACACCCAAGGACGGCACGCTCAATCTGGGTTTCGATGAGCGCTGGGTCACGCTGTCGGGCGCCACGGCACCGTTCGAACTGCGCAAGCTGCGGATCGAGGATCCGGACCATTTCGTGACCATCAGCAGCACGGCCAAGCTGCCGGTTGAACTGCCGGTGGGTCGGATCAAGCTCAACGCGGCCGACATCGTCATCGACGACGTCATGCAGATGGGCCCGCGGCCGGTCGAACTGCGCCAGAAGGGCGTTGGAAAGCGGCTGCTGCTGGTGCATGGCTACTGCTCCGGCGGCGTCTGGCCGGCCGCGCAGTTCACGTCGGCATCGTCCTTCCTCGACGCCAATCAGAATCGCACCCACGACCAGTTCGCCCGCCTGATCCAGACTTTCGGCAACACCTGGAACTCCTACGGCATCGTGGCCCACAGCCAGGGCGGCGCCGCCGCACTGCACCTCTACACTTACTATTGGAGCGGCCTCGACAATGCGACCGGCAATCGGCTGATCCAGTCGGTGGGCACGCCCTACAGGGGCACCAACCTCGCCGGCATTCTGGCGACGCTGGGGTCCTGGTTCGGAGTGGGCTGCGGCAACAACAGCAACCTGAACTACAGCGGTGCGGCAAGCTGGTTGGCCGGCATCCCGACCTCGGCCCGGGCCAAAGTCAACTACTACACCACCTCGTTCAAGCTGACCAACTGGTACACCAACGACTACTGCAACTTCGCCACCGATCTGGTGCTCAGCGACCCGGAAGATGGCACCACCGAACAGGTCAACGGCCAGCTGTCGAGCGGCGTGAACCGCGGTCACGTCACCGGCCAGTGCCACACGTCCGGCATGCGTGATCCGGCGCAGTTTTCGAACTCGAGCCGCAACGCAACGATGAACAGCAACGCCGCACGCTGATTCTGGCGGCCCTGGCAGCCTGCCGGACGTAGGTCGGCCGGCTGCCAATCCGCCTGCGCGGCCCGCGTGTTCAAAAAAAGCGCACGCCGCCAATTCTTGGCCTAGAGCGCTGCTATGGGCCAATAATCGTCGTTGTCTGTCCTCACGCAGCCAGCAATCGCCTCGACGGGCTAAGTCCGACAGGCTGCCAGGCAACCCCAAGAGACCCCGGCTCTGCCGGGGTCTCGTCGTTTTGGAAATCTCAACGACGCCTCGCTAAGCGAGCGGTCAAGCTGAACCTGCCAGACTGCTGATCCTCGCATGCGTACGGATCGGAATGTCCAGGCTTTGCCACGTCGCCGCCGCTGCGCTGCTGCTATCCCTTTCAGGCGTGTCCCCGGCCGCGGAGCCGGAGCCGACGGTGGCAGCTGCAGAGCTGGTGGAGCCCGCCCTGCTGGCCGGCCCGAACTTCCGGGTTCAACCGCATGCGCGCATGGAGGGGCTGCACGCCAGGTTTGTGATTGAAACCGCATGGGGACCGCTGGATGCCCCCAGCATCGAACTGTTGGCGCGGCGGGTTGCCGAGATGCCGCTGGTCGAAGCACTGCACTCGGAGTCGATCATGGATGCGCTCGCGGAAGCTGGCGTGGGCAGTCTGCGCGAACCGGTCAAGCAGCTGGAAAGGCTGGCTCGCGACCCGCTGGGCGCGGCTGTTCGAGCTCCCGCCGGCGTGTTTCGGATGTTCGCAACCCGGCTGCGCGGCTACGGTGATCGTGCACGGCGGATCGGCAACCGCATTGATCGGGCGGTTTTCCACGATGGCTCCCCGGCCGGTAGCGACAGCACTGCAGGCCCACCCGTTGAGGAGCCATGGTGGGACGCACCGGTAGACGAGATCGGCGGCCTGCTGCGCTCCGAGGCGGGCCACAGCCGGGCCCGTCGCGATATCGCCGGCGCGTTGGGCATCGAATCCTGGACCGGCAATCCGCTGATGCGCGATCGTCTCGATGCCCTCGCCTGGGCACTGGCCAGCGGAAGATTGGCCAGCGAGCGTGTTATCGGCCTGCTGTCGGCAGGCGCGGCCAACACCATCGCTGCTGCAGCTACTGTCGAGAGGATCACCGCGCAGCCCAGCCCGGACGACCAGCGACGGCAGCTGGAAGCGCGGCTCGAGCGTCTATCGGCCGATCCAGATCTGCGCTATCGACTCGCCTGGCGCAGCGCGTTTCCGCCGGCCCAGCTTGAGCGGCTGCTTGACCGCGCCGACGCGCTGCAGGCAACCAGCGGACAGGAGGCGTTGCTCGACACCGCTCTGCTGGCACGTTCGGAGCTGGAGGTGCTGTTCGTGCTCAACGCACTTGAGCTGCTGCTGCACAACGGCGACGTGCCTGTTGCCGGCGGCCAACTGATCCCCGTCGGCCATCTGGTGGGCTATCTGGCCAGTGACGGCGAGTTCATGCTGCCACTTGCTGTTGACCGCGTCAGTTGGACGCCGGAAGTCAAAGCCTGGTTTGACCACGCCAAGGTCAGCGAACATGGGCGTCGCACCGTGCTGGTCGCCGGCAGCCTGAGCATGACGGCCGAACGCGCAATCACGCGGCGCGGCTGGAGCATCCGCAGCAACGTGCGCTGGCCGGGATCGCCGCCCTATCGGCAGCCAGGCGATGCCGCCTGAATCCGCCACTGCCGCTGCCACTGACTAAAACATACTTTCGCTCCACTCGAGGAACCTCCGAATGTCCGCCATCGCCCGTTTTGCCGCCGAACTGGACGCCATCCGCGCCCAGGGCCTGTTCAAGACCGAGCGGGTCATCGCGTCGCCGCAATCCGCCGAGGTCACCCTCGCTGACGGCCGTCGCGTCCTCAACTTCTGCGCCAACAACTATCTTGGGCTGGCCGACCATCCGCAGGTGATCCAGGCGGCCAAGGATGCCCTCGACAGCCACGGCTTCGGCATGGCCAGCGTGCGCTTCATCTGCGGCACCCAGGACCTGCACAAGCAGCTGGAGGCGCGGATCGCCGGCTTTTTCGGGATGCAGGACAGCATCCTGTATGCCGCCTGTTTCGATGCCAACGGCGGGCTGTTCGAGCCGCTGCTCGGCGAACAGGACGCGGTGATTTCCGATGCGTTGAACCACGCGTCGATCATTGACGGGGTGCGGCTGTGCAAGGCCAGGCGCTTTCGCTACGCCAACCGCGACATGGCGGATCTCGAACAGCAGCTGCAGCGGGCGCGCAACGAGGGGGCGCAGACCGTCCTCATCACCACCGACGGCGTGTTTTCGATGGATGGCACCATCGCACCGCTCGAGGCGATCACAACGCTGGCGGCGCGCTACGACGCACTGGTGCATATCGACGAATGCCACGCCACCGGCTTCCTTGGCGCAAGCGGCCGCGGATCGGCGGAAGTGTGCGGGGTGCTGGATCGGATCGACATCGTTACCGGCACATTGGGCAAGGCACTCGGCGGCGCGCTTGGCGGCTTTACCGCCGGACGTACCGAAGTCATCGAATTGCTGCGCCAGCGCTCCCGTCCCTACCTGTTCTCCAATTCGCTGCCACCGCATGTGGTCGCCGCCGGCAGCGCCGTGTTCGACATGCTGGCCGGCGCCGATGATCTGCGCCAGCGCCTCGCCGACAACACGCGCCACTTCCGGCAGCGCATGACGGCGGCGGGCTTCGAGCTGAAGCCGGGTGAGCACCCGATCTGCCCGGTGATGCTGCACGACGCGCCGCTGGCGCAGCGCTTCGCCGAGCGTCTACTGGAAGAAGGTATTTACGCCGTCGGTTTTTTCTTTCCCGTCGTGCCCAAGGGCCAGGCGCGAATCCGCACCCAGATGTCGGCAGCGCACAGCCGTGAACAGCTTGACCGCGCGATCGACGCATTCACCCGGGTCGGCCGGGAACTCGGCGTGCTGCCATCATGATCGCTCTCCGCCAGCCGCTCGCGATTCCGCTCTTTTTGGCACTGCTCTGGCCCGCGACCTCCCGCGCTGCAAACGACGTCATCGAGCCGCTTGATCGGTTGCGGATCAGTGCCGGCACGTTCTCGAACAATTTGACTCTGGAGGGGCGAGTCGACGGCACGGCAGCATTTGATGGCTCGGAGCGCGATTTCGACGATGAGCTGGACTTCGGCAATCGGCGCTCGGTCGAATTGCTGGAGCTGGGCTGGCGCCCCTTCGAACGCCACGAGGTGAACCTGCGTCACTATCGCGACGCCCGGCGCCGCACTGCGGTATTGAACGATGAGCTGCGCTTCGCCGGCGAGGTATTTCCGTTCGCCGTGGAAGTGGAGGGCCGCGCGGCGTTCCAGGCGTTGGAATTCAGCTACACCGGCTGGATTCACTCATCGCCACGCTCGGCGCTGGGCGTTCAACTTGGGGTGTTGCGTCTGTCGGGCAGCCTGTCGATAGCCGGCGAGATCCGCAGCCAGGAGTTTGGCGTCGCGCGCGGCAAAGCAAGCGTCTCGGACCGCCTGCATGCGCCACTCATCGGGCTCAGCGCCCGCCATGTGCTGGTTTCTCGCGTGCGCGTATTTGCCGACGCGCGGGCCATCAGATTGAACCACGAGGGCATTGACGGCAGCGCGCTGTCAGCGACGGCTGGCGTGGAGTTCTTCGCCACCCGGTCGCTGGCGCTGGTCCTGCAGTACTCCGACACATGGGTAGAAGCCGAGCGTCGCAGCAGCAACTTCAGCGGACGGCTGGAGGTGGGCTTCAGCGGCCCGCAGGCGCTGCTTCGCTCGCGGATGTAGGTGATTGAGGGGGTTGTGCGGAGCCCGGCGCGTTCCGATAGCGCTGGCGATACTTCTCGTACAGCCGCGTCTGTCGCGAGCTGAGGTCAATTTCGCGTCCGGCAATCCAGGCACGCTCGACTTGGGTGGAGACCTCCAGCGGATCGCCGTCGGCGACAAACAGGGTGGCATCCTTGTCCACCTCAAGTGAACCGACGCGACCGGCAACGCCGAGAATCTGCGCGGGGTAAAGCGTGATCGCGCGCATCGCTTCAGCGTGCGGCAGCCCGTTGGCTACTGCGGTCGCGGCGTGGTAGGGAAGATTGCGCAGATTGGAGGTATGCGCCTCGAATCCGTCATCTGGGATGGCTATCGCAAAGCGCACGCCCGCCTCAAACAGCCGTGCCGGATTGGCGTACGCGGCATCGACCGGATCGTGCCTGCGCAGCGGCAGCAGATGGGTCCCGCCGACGATCACCGCTGCGTTTGCTGCGCGCAGGGCGTCGGTGACCCGCCAGGCCTCCAGTCCGCCAGAGATAATCGGTACAACACGATGACGGGCAGCGAACGCCAGCGCCTGCTCGATCGCCGGCGCCGCATCGGCGTGGAAAATTACCGGGCGCTCGCGAGCGATGAACGGCGCCATCGCGGCCAGCCGCAGGTCCGCCACGTCGGGTGGCCGTTGCGCAACGGCCTGCGCATAAGCGTGGGCTTGACGGAACGCGAGATCGAGCGATTCAAGCTGCTCAGTGCGCGCCTTCGCTGCCCGCTCCAGCGCCTCGGCGGGGAGCCAACCCGGCGCCGCCTGTGGCCAGACCACGTGCAGCGCGAGCGGCGCAGCCACCTGCATCTCATCAATGGTCCAGCCCTCCAGCTGCAGCAGCACCGAAGTGCCGACGATGCCTGCTGGCCCGCCAGGCCGGCTGAGCGCGAGCAGCACACCGTTGGCCCGCGCCACCGGGATGTACTCGCTGTCTGGATTAATTGCGACCTCGGCTCGGATGTTGGCGGCGTTGCCGCCGACCTCGGTCAAATCCACCGTTGCACGCACCGCACCGATCTCGCTCAGGCCGATCACGCTGTTGGCGGATAGCAATCCGGGATAGACGCGCCGGCCGGCAAGGTCGATAACTTCGCTGTCGGCGACACTGACCTCGTCGCCACCGATCGCCACGATCTTGCCATCGGCAATCCGCAGGCGACCGCCTGCGAGCATCGGACCGCTCTGCGGATAGATGTCCGCATTCACCAGCGTCACCGCGCCGGCCGGTTTCGATGCCGGGACGTTGTCGTGCGCCATGAGCGGAGCACCCGGAAGCGCCATCGTCAAAGACAGAAGAAGCCTCTGACCGCGATCAACCATGAGGCGTCCGGCCGGCTGCCGACCGCTCTGCGAACTCGGCTCAGTGGCCATGGGACTGGATCTCGCAGCTGTTGATGTTCTGGCCACTTCCATAGATGCCGCGCCCCGCCGCGTAGCGCAGCCATGGGCTGGCGCGCTGGGTCGATGGGGCGGCAGCCTCGCCTGCCGCCGCGGTCGCTGCTTCCGGCGGCGACGCATCGAGCGACAGCTCCTTTGATCGCGCTGCTGCGGCCAGCGCCAGGAGTCGCTCCCGATCCTGCAGCGCGGCGCGCTGCAGGTTGGCATCCTCGTCGCGATCAAACATGCGGCGACCGTCGATCCAGGTCTGTTCAACGCGCGACATGCTGGATAGCGGCGGCCCGCTCCAGAGCACAAAATCCGCATCCAGCCCCTCGGCAAGGGAACCCACCCGATCATCGATTCGCAGCTGCCTGGCGGGATTGAGCGTCACCAGCTTGAGCGCGTCTTCGGCTGACATGCCGCCGTACTTGATGGCCTTGGCGGCCTCGGTGTTCAACCGCCGCGACAGCTCGTCGCTATCGGAGTTGAACGAGGCAAGCACACCCTGCGACGTCAGCAGCGCCGCCTGATAGGGAATAGCGTCAAAGGCCTCGTGCTTGAATGACCACCAGTCCGCGAACATTGAAGCGCCCGCACCAATCGAGGCGATTTCCGCCGCGACCTTGTACCCCTCAAGCACGTGCTGGAAGGTCGCTACCGGCAGTCCGTACTCCTGCGCCAGCCGCACAAACATCAGAATCTCGTCCTGCCGATAGGAATGAATGTGGATCAATCGCTCGCCGGCCAGAATCTCGGCCAGCGCTTCCAGCCGCAGATCGCGGCGCACCCGCTCGCCGCCCTTTCCTTGGCGGGCGCGGGCGTAGGCACGCGCGGCATTGAAGTGCTCGCGCATGATCTGCTCGACACCCATTCGGGTCTGCGGATAGCGGCTGGTGTAGGCGTCACCCCAGTTGGACTGCTTGACGTTCTCGCCCAGCGCGAACTTCACACCGGCGGGTGCGCCCTCAAAGCGCAATCCGGCAGCGTCGGCTCCCCAGCGCAATTTGATCACCGCGTTCTGCCCACCCATCGGATTCGCGGACCCGTGCAGCAGGTTTGCCGCGGTCACTCCGCCGGCCAGCTGACGATAAATGCTGATATCGGTGGGATCAATCACATCACCGATCCGCACTTCGGTGGTGACCGCGTGCGACGGCTCGTTGACGTTGCGGGCAATCGCGGTGTGGGAGTGGGCGTCGACCAGTCCCGGAGTCAAATGCCGTCCGGTTGCCTCAATCACCTGCGCCCCGCGCGGGACGGCAAGGTCGCGGCCGACCGCGATGATCTTGCCGGCCTGGACCAGCATATCTCCGATATCCACCACCCCTTGATTGGTATTGGTCCACAGCGTCGCGCCGCGAACCAGCAGCACGCTGGGCTGCGCGGGCAGCTCGCGCGCATACTCGCCGGCCGGGTAGCCTGCCACGGTCGGGATAGCCTGCGGCGACACCGCCTCCGCTGTGTCCAACGGGTCGGGGCTGCTCGCGCCCGTCGCCTTGGAAATGGTTGCCTCCACGCCCACCAGCCGACCGTTGGCCAGGGCCCGGTGACCGCGTATCACCACGCCATCGCCGGCGTCTGACACAGCGACCAACTCGATTCGAGCCATCCCCTGCTCGCCACCGAACAGCGCGGCGGGAGGGAGCCCCGTGATTCGGTCGGCATCGCGCTTGAGCTTGAAGCGCTGGCCACCCGCATCTACGTCAAGCGCCTTAGCGTCGCCACTCACTGTCCAGCGGATCGGACCGATCTGGTCGGCCCAGCGCAGCGACCACTCGCCAATCAGCTCCGGCGAATCCAGCGGAGTGATTTCATGACGCTCCCCTTCGACCCAGACTTCGAACGTTTTCGCGCTGTCGCTTCGAAACAGATCCGCATCAGCCACCAGCAGATTGGCAAGCTGGCCACGTTGAACGCGGCCGATGCGCGCCGACTCACCGAGCAGATCAGCAGGAACCAGGGTCAGGGCGCGCAAGGCATCATCTTCGGAAAGTCCTGCCGCCACCGCCTTGCGAACATTGGGCCAGAACTGCTTGGCCGAGTCCTTCATCCCGTGGGTCGTCAGCGCAAACGAAATGCCGGCAGACGCGACCCGGGCCGGATTGGCAGGCGCCTGCTCCCAGTGCTGCAACTCTGCAAGCGAAAGTGAAAGCCCTGTTTCCGCATCCTCAACGGCCGGTGGCGCAGGGAAATTCAGCGGGAGAACCAGTGACATCCTGGCGGCACGTGCACCAGTCAGCAGCCGATACTCGTGCCCGCTGCCCACCGCCACCGCCTGCAGTCCGAATTCGTCGCGCAGTCGCATCACGCGAGCCAGATCCAGCTCATCGTCCAGCTGGAAGACAATCGGCTGCTTGCCGCTGACCGCCATGGCGAGGGCGTCGAGGGCGAGGTTCGACTCGATGCGCGGAGCGGGGGCGGTCGCACCCATCCCGGCCTGCCATTTAGCGTCCAGCAGCGTCTGCCGGATCAGCGCAATTGCGCCCATCAGAGAGCCCGGGTATTCGCTGCCGTAGACGAAGTCGAAACCGATATGCTGGGCCACACCGGAGCGCAGCAGCAATGTGTTCTTGCGCGGCGCGTCGCGCAGACTGAGCAGGGCGCTCTGACCCCGGAAAACGCCGGCTTGCGGAACCGCCAGTGCCGCGGTGAAGCCCAGCGTCCGGAGCGCCTTGCCGGCGTCAGCCAGAGGCTCCAGTTGCTCCGCGACCGACAGCTCCGGACGCACGCGCCGATTCCAATGTCTTGCACCCGCGACGCTTACTTGCTGCTCGTGCGCGGGTTGCCCATCGCCAGCCGCTGGAATGCCGCCGGCACGCATGCTGGCCGGAACGCCGACCTGCGCCACCATCTCAATCAAGCCTGCGAAGATGGTCTTGCCGTGCATGTCACGGGCTTCTGCACCGGGCGGAAGACGATCCCCCTGGGTGACCGACGCAATCCGTCCATTGCGGATTTCGACCACGCCACGCTCGATCACTTTTCCCGGCTCGACGACGATGCGGGTGTTGTGCAGCGCTACGTGAGACGCCGGACGATTGGCTACACCTTCACTGACGACCGTAGTGGTCGGCTCAGCAGCAACACAGGCGCCTGACAGCACCAGAAGCACAGCAGCCAGTCGACTCGCTGCCACACACAGGTTCACCTTCAACATGCTTGCTCCCGCCGGGCTTGCTCCGGGCGCACTACCCGTCGAGGCCACCAAGAATACCTGCAGTGCGGGCGGCTGGCCGCAGTAGCCGTCGCATGAACGGCTCCGTCTGGCTCAGGCGTTGGCCCGCTTGCGCACGATCAGCATCGCCAATTCCATCGACTGCTCATAGTTGAGACGCGGGTCGACGCTGGAGCGGTAAGCCCGCTCAAGATCCGTCTCGGTCAGCTCGCGGGCCCCACCCAGGCACTCGGTGACATTTTCGCCGGTGAGCTCGAGATGGACGCCACCGAGCCGGGTTCCCGCTGCGCTGTGGAGATCGAAAGCGAGGTCAAGCTCGCCGCGGATGTTCTCGAAGCGGCGGGTCTTGTAACCGTTGCCGGTGCTCTCGGTGTTGCCGTGCATCGGATCCGCCACCCACAGCACGCGCCTGCCTTCACGGCGAACCGCATCGAGCAGCGGCGGCAGCCCGGCCTCGATCTTGCTGCAACCCATCCGGTGTATGAGCGTCAGCCGTCCCGGCTCGTCGGCCGGGTTGAGCCGGTCAATCAAACGCAGCAGCGCGCTCGGCGTCACGCTCGGCCCCACCTTGATCGCCAGGGGATTGCGCAGACCGCGCATGTATTCCACGTGTGCACCGTCCAACGCTGCAGTGCGCATGCCAATCCACGGATAGTGGGTCGAAAGATTGAACCACCCCCACTGCCGCGGCACCTGCCGTGTCAGGCCCTGCTCGTAGTGCAACAGCAGCGCTTCGTGCGAGGTGTAGAAATCCACCCGGTTGAGGTTGTGTATCGACTCGCCAGACAGCGTTTCCATAAAGCGCACGGCGTCACCGATCGCCTCCACCCGCCGCTGATACTCGGCCGCCAGTGGCGAGTGCGCGACCCAGCCAAGATCCCAGTATTCCGGATGGTGCAGGTCGGCAAACCCGCCGTCGATCAGCGAGCGCACGAAATTCATCGTCATTGCAGATCGCGAATGACCGGTAATCATCCGCTGCGGGTCCGGCGCGCGCGCGGCCGCTTCGAACGAAGGAGCATTGATCAGGTCACCGCGATAACTCGGAAGGGTAACGCCGTCTCGCGTCTCCATGTCCGCCGACCGGGGCTTAGCGTATTGACCCGCGAACCGCCCGACCCGGATAACCGGCAGGCGCATGCCGTGGACCATCACCACGCTCATCTGCAGCAGCACCTTGAGCCGGTTGGAAATCAGTCCCGACTCGCAGTCACTGAAGCTCTCGGCGCAGTCGCCACCCTGCAACAGGAATCTGCGACCGTCTTGCGCGTCAGCGATTTGCCGGCGCAGAGCCAAAATCTCCCACGACGTTACCAGCGGCGGCAGGTGCTGCAGCTCAGACAGCGCCGTCGCCAGCGCCCCGCTGTCGGGATAAGCCGGCTGCTGCAGCGCGCAATGCGACTGCCAGGAATCGGGGGCCCAATTTTCGGGCAAGTGAACTGACTGCGGGCCGGAGTCGAGGGCGTTCATTGGTTGGTGGTTTGTGCGGTGCATCATTGCATCATGCCACAGCAAAACTGTGGCGCAAGCGGAGGTCCCCACGCGGCTTAGCGCCGCCGGAATCCAGCGAAAAGCGCACTCAACGTCAGGATGACGAAGCAGACCAACGTCCAGCCCGGCATTGACACACCGGCAAATGCCCAATCGACCTTCGCACATTCCCCCGAGCCTGCCAGCACCTTGGACAGCGCGTCCTGCCAGGGGAGCGCATCGAGGAGGTAGTCCAGACCGGGACCGCAGGCAGGCACCTCGTCAGGTGGCAAGTTCTGCATACGCACGTGCTGGACCGCAACTGCGCCACCAGCGACGCCGCAAAGACCCGCCAGCACGCCATACGTTGCCCGTGCATTGCGACCCGAAGGCCCATGTATCGCCCCGAGCAAACAGACCAGCCCGAATGCGGCGAAGGCGACGCGCTGCAGCACACACATCGGACAGGGGTCGATAAACAGCACGTGCTGGACGTACAGCGCGTAGGCGAGCAAAAGTGCGCAGGCCAGGGCGCCAAACGCGCAATGCGTGCGAAACGACCATTTCAGTGGATTCATCGCGGAAACCGACCTTTTCGGATGCAGACGATAAAATCTGACCGGTTGACCTCATCGGAGTTCCGTGCGATTCGACCACGGGCGTCAGCCCAACGTCCAATCACCCGGCCCGACCACATTCCAGAAAAAAAAACCCCGGCCGAAGCCGGGGTTTTCGAGGTTGCTATGAGGACTACTCGGCCGCCGCCTGCGGAGCCGGGCGATCCATCAGCTCGACATACGCCATCGGCGCGTTGTCGCCGTCACGGAATCCACATTTCAGGATACGCAGATAACCACCAGGACGAGCCCGGAAACGCGGACCAAGCTCGACAAACAGTTTCCCGACCGCCTGCTTGTCGCGCAGCCGGGAAAACGCCAGCCGGCGATTGGCGACGCCATCGGTCTTGGCCAGAGTGATCAGGGGCTCAGCAACGCGGCGCAGCTCCTTCGCCTTGGGAACAGTCGTGCGGATGAGTTCGTGCTTGATCAGCGACGCCGCCATATTGCGAAACATCGCTTCACGGTGGGAGCTGGTCCGGTTGAGTTTGCGTCCGGAGTTGCGGTGGCGCATGGTCGTGATTCCTAGTGAGTTCTTTTCGCTCTAAACCAGTCTTGGCTACCCTTGGCGCAGTGTAACCAGCGCCAGATTGCCCTGTCCGATCAGTCTGATCGGCCTAGCCACGGGGCGCGCCGAACGGCACGCGAACCCGCATTATCCCAGCATGCCCTGCTGCAGACCCGCCGGTGGCCAGTTCTCAAGCCGCATGCCCAGCGACAGCCCGCGCTGCCCGAGCACTTCCTTGATCTCGGTCAGCGACTTCTTGCCGAGGTTTGGCGTCTTCAACAGCTCAACTTCCGTCCGCTGGATCAGGTCACCGATGTAGTAGATGTTCTCGGCCTTCAGACAGTTGGCCGAGCGCACCGTCAGCTCCAGATCATCGATCGGGCGCATCAGAATCGGGTCGATCCCAATCGGCACCGGCGTCGTCGGGTTGGCTGTCGGACGGAAGTCACCGAACACTGAAAGTTGCTCGGTAAGAATGTCGGCGGCCTTCCGCACGGCCTCTTCCGCATCGATGGTGCCGTTGGTCTCAATGTCCAGAATCAGGCGGTCAAGATCGGTACGCTGCTCGACGCGCGCACTCTCCACCGCGTAAGCCACTCGGCGGACCGGGCAGAATGACGCGTCCAGCATAAGCTTGCCGATGGCCCTGCTCTCATCTTCGGGATTCCTGCGCGTGGCGGCTGGCTGATAGCCCAAGCCGCGCTCTACGCGGACGCGCATGTTCAGTGCGGTGTCCTTCGTCAGCGTGCAGATGACGTGCTCCGGATTGATGATCTGGACGTTGTGATCCACCTTGATGTCACCCGCCGTCACCACGCCTGGCCCCTGCTTGCTCAGGGTCAGCGTAGTTTGATCCACGGTGTGCATCTGGATCGCCACATCCTTGAGATTCAGCAGAACCTCGATCACGTCCTCCTGCAGCCCCTCAACCGTTGTGTACTCGTGCAGCACGCCATCGATCTCGACCTCGGTGATGGCGTAGCCGGGAATCGACGACAACAGGATACGGCGCAGCGCATTCCCCAGGGTATGGCCATAGCCACGATCAAGTGGCTCGACAATTACCCTGCTGCGGTTGGCGCTAACGCGCTCGATGCCTAGTCCGCGCGGGCGCAGGACCTGGGTGGCGGAAACTGACATTCAGCGATTCTCCGGTGATTCTTCGACAGACGTGGGGCTTCGAGAGGCGCTCGACGCTTACTTCGAGTAAAGCTCGACGATCAGTGCCTCATTGATATCCGAAGGCAGATCCGAGCGCTCGGGCACGGACTTGAACACGCCGCTGAACTGCTTGGCATCGACGTCAATCCAGTTGGGCACGAGATCCATCTGCGCAGAAATCGCAAGCGACTCCTGCACCCTGAGTTGCCGCTGAGCTTTCTCGGTAAGGCTGATCGCGTCGCCTGCCTTCAGCTGAAACGACGCCAGGTTGACGGACTTGCCGTTGACCAGCACGCCGCAATGAGAAACCAGCTGGCGCGCCTGGGCACGGGTCACGGCGAAGCCCATCCGATAGACCACGTTGTCAAGACGCTGTTCGAGCAGCTGCAGCAATGACTCACCGGTATTGCCTTTCCGGGACGACGCCTTCTTGTAGTAATTGCGGAACTGCCGCTCCAGCAGGCCGTAGATGCGCTTGACCTTCTGCTTCTCGCGCAGCTGCACCGAGTAGTCCGACATTTTGCCCTTGCGGGCAGCGCCGTGCTGGCCGGGCTTCTGCTCAAGCTTGCACTTGGAGTCAATCGCGCGAGCTGGACTCTTGAGACTGAGGTCAGCGCCCTCGCGACGGGCGAGCTTGCAGGTGGGACCGATATAGCGTGCCATGATCGTTCAGCTCCTCAGACGCGACGCTTCTTCGGCGGACGGCACCCGTTGTGCGGGATAGGCGTCACGTCGATGATGTTGGTGACTTTGTAACCACAGGCATTGAGTGCGCGCACCGCGGACTCGCGACCTGGACCGGGGCCCTTGATGCGAACTTCCAGCGTCTTCACGCCGTAGTCGAGGGCAACTTTTCCCGCCTTCTCGGATGCTACCTGTGCAGCAAACGGAGTGGACTTGCGCGAGCCGCGGAAGCCTGCTCCACCAGAGGTTGCCCAGCTCAACGCGTTCCCCTGACGATCAGTGATCGTGATGATCGTGTTGTTGAACGACGCGTGTACGTGGGCGATGCCGTCGGTGACGACGCGCTTGATCTTCTTCTTGCCCTTGACTGCAGATGCCTGCTTGCTCATATCGGGTCCTTACTTCTTGATCGCCTTGCGCGGCCCCTTGCGGGTCCTCGCATTGGTACGAGTGCGCTGACCGCGAACCGGCAATCCACGCCGGTGGCGAAGTCCCCGATAGCAACCAAGGTCCATCAGGCGCTTGATGCTGATGCCGATCTCGCGACGCAGATCGCCCTCAATGACAAACTTGCCTACCGCCGCCCGCAGGCGTTCAACGTCAGGCTCGGTAAGATCACGAATCTTGACAGCCGGATTGACTTCGGCCATCTGGCAGACCTTGCGGGAGCGCGTACGACCGATCCCGAAAATATTTTGCAAGCCCACCCAGACATGCTTCTGGACAGGCAGGTTGACACCCGCGATGCGCGCCATTAGGCGATCTCCAACGATGATTTGCGCAGTGAACTCAGAATTATACAACGGCTTCGGTTAAATTTATAGCCCGTAGACTCACCAAATCATCTCTACGAACCGGCGCGAGTGTGTGGTGCCCGCGCTCCGACGTTGCCCGGCACCCGTCACTGCACCCACATCCCGAGGGAGGAGAGCGCACCCTTGGTCCAAACCCGGACCAATGCGTGGCAGGTAACCAGGCTATCCACGCGCGAAGCACCGCGCAGATCGCCCATTGCTTGTGGCGTCAGCCGCGGACGATGCCGCCGCGCGAGCCACCCTTCAAATTGGCCTTCTTCATCAGGCTCTCGTACTGGTGCGACATCAGGTGCGCCTGAATCTGCGCAGTGAAATCCAACACCACCACAACCACGATCAACAGCGACGTGCCACCAAAGTAAAACGGCACCGCCCACCCCATGCGCATGATTTCGGGCAGCAGACAGACTGCAACCAGATATACAGCGCCTGCCCCGGTCAGCCGGGTCATCACACCATCAATGTATTCGGCAGTCGCCTTACCGGGACGAATTCCCGGAATCAGGGCACCCGACTTCTTCAGGTTGTCAGCGTTCTCCTGCGCATTGAACACCAGCGCCGTGTAGAAAAACGCAAATCCGGCTATCAAGGCCCCGTAGAGAATCAAGTGCAGGGGCTCACCGGGCCCCAGCATGGCGGCCAGATTCTGCAGCCAGCGCGCTTCCGACGCCTGGCTGAACCAGCTTGAGGCTGTGGCCGGAAACATGATCAGGCTGGAAGCGAAGATTGGCGGAATGACGCCCGCCATGTTGATCTTCAGCGGCAGATAGCTGCTCTGATTCATGTACGCCTGACGGCCGCCCTGGCGGCGCGCGTAGTTCACCGTTATGCGCCGCTGGCCGCGCTCCACAAAGACCACAAACGCGGTTACCAGCAGTACCATCACAAACACCAGGATCACGGCCAGCGGGCTGAGCTCGCCATTCCGAGCGAGTTCGAGCGTGCCGAACACAGCACTTGGAAGCCCCGCGACGATGCCCGCAAAAATGATCAGGGAGATGCCGTTGCCAACACCTCGCTCAGTTATCTGCTCACCAAGCCACATCAGGAAAATTGTTCCCGCCGTAAGCGAAACCACGGCAGTCATTACAAAACCCGGACCCGGGTTGAAGACGATGTTGATGCCAGTCCCAGCGCCCGAGCTCTGCAGCGCGATCGCGACGCCAGCGCCCTGGAACGCTGCCAGCAGTACGGCGCCATAGCGGGTGTACTGCGTGATCTTGCGCCGCCCCGACTCACCCTCTTTGCGCAGTGCTTGCAGGCTGGGGAAGACCTGGGCGCACAGCTGCATAATGATCGACGCCGAGATGTATGGCATCACATTGAGGGCAAACAGACTGAACCGCTCCAGTGCACCGCCCGAGAACATGTTGAACAGGTCAACGATCGTTCCCTGCTGCGTGTCCATGAAGCGGACCATCGCCTGCGGATCCACGCCGGGCACGGGGATAAAGGTACCCAGACGAAATACGATCAGCGCCCCAAGCACAAACAACAAGCGCTGCTTGAGCTCTGAGTGCTTACCCATACCGCCCACCGCGGACCCGGCTTTCGAGGCTTGAGCCACGGATTACTCCACGCTTCCGCCGGCAGCCTCGATCGCAGACCGAGCGCCAGCAGTGGCTGCAATACCCTTGAGCTGGATCTTGCGGTCGATCTCGCCCTTCTTCACGACCTTCGCAGACTTCGCAGACGTGGGAACCAGCTTGGCCGCCTGCAGCGCTGCGAAATCGATCACATCAGACTCGATCAGCGCGAGCTTGTAGAGCAGCACCTCAGCCGTATTCTTGGCCATGCGCGAACGGAAGCCAACCTTAGGCAGGCGCCGCTGCAGCGGCATCTGGCCGCCCTCAAAGCCAGCCTTGACCTTACCCTTGCCGGAGCGAGCAAACTGCCCTTTATGGCCGCGGCCA
>JBBRBN010000002.1:0-92492 GCA_038205755.1 Lysobacterales bacterium
ATCTCGCGCGCCCTCGCTTGTCTCTTGTCCGCACAGGAGACTACCTCAGTCGGTCGTATGGCCCGCTACGCCGCTCCTTCGGTAGTCTCCTGTGCGAACAACATCCTGCGCGATCATCGCGCGAATTCATGAAACATGCGGCTCAGAAACACATGTGGCACCCCATGGTGGGCGACGTCGGTGCCGAGGAGCTGCACGGGTTCACGCATGCGTTCCTGATTCGACGTCCGAGCGAGGTGATTGCATCCTATCTGGCCAAGCGCGAGCGGGCCACGCTGGAGGACTTGGGGCTGGCAAGGCAGGCGCAGTTCTTTGCCAGCGAGTGTCAGCGCCTGGGGCACGCGCCGCCGGTGATCGATGCCGCCGACGTGCTCGCCAACCCCGAGCGCACCCTGGGAAAACTCTGCGCCGCGCTGGGCAACGGCTGGGATCCAGCGATGCTGCGCTGGCCAGCCGGCCGGCATTCGTCCGACGGCATCTGGGCAGCGCACTGGTACGCCCGCGTTGAGGCATCGACGGGGTTTGAGCCGGCGACCTCAACGGCCCTGTCACTGGATGCCAGGGGCGAAGCGCTGGCAGATGCCTGCCAGCCCTACTATGCAGCGTTGGCCGCGCATCGGCTTTAGCCCAGGGTCACCGTTTGCTTCAACGCGCAGCGTCCCTTGCGCCTCGCCCGGTAGCTGAAGTCTCCGACGTGGCGGACGCTGCATTGACGGCTCGCACATGGCTTGCCAGGCAATCTGCCAGCCTCTCCGACAGCGCGTCCGGCAGGTCGTGACCCCACCCCTCAATGCGCTCCAGCCGCGCGCCTCGAATTTTGCGGGCGAGATCCAGGCCGTGCGCGATCGGCACCATCGGGTCGGCGTTGCCGTGCAGGATCAGAGTGGGCAACCGCAGGTGTCGCAGCAGCTCGGAGCGATCGCCATCATTGAGAACGGCTGCAAGCTGGCGGCTGACGCCATTGCCGCTGGACGCGCGCGTGAGCGCAAGGCGTGAGCGACGCGCTACGTCGTTGGCGTCCATCGGATAGGCCGGGCTGCCGATGATGCGCAGCAGATCAACCATGTAGGTGACAGCAGCGTCCATTGACACCGCGCGTTGCGGGCGCCGCAGCAGTTGCCGCATCACGCGCGCGGCCGGCGGTGGCAGACCGAGCCGACCGCTGCTGGTGCACATCAGGGTCAGGCTGTGGACCTTCTGCGGATGCCGATGGGCGAGATGCTGGGCAATCATGCCGCCCATCGAAATGCCGACCACGTGGGCGCGACCAATCCCGAGGTGATGCAGCAAGGCGGCAGCATCGTCGGCGATGTCGGCCAGGCTGTAGGGCAATCGCAGCCGATGACGCAGCAGTCGCGCCAGCATGGACGTCGGCAAACGCGGTGCGCCATAGGCTTCAAAGCGCGTGCTGCGACCCACGTCGCGATTGTCAAAGGTGATGCAGCGCATGCCGCGCTGAGCCAGCGCGTCGAGCAGGCGGTCGGGCCAGGCGATGCGCTGCATACCCAGGCCCATGATCAGCAGCAGCGGTGTGCCGTCCGCGGGGCCATGGTCGGCGTAGTCGATCTCCACTCCGCCCCGCTTCAGCTGTCCCTCGCGCAGTGTCGCGCTCACTCGCGCAGCCCCAGCCGTTTGCGCTCCAGCCGACGCAGAAACTCGTCCATGATCCGGCGATACAGATCTTCGCCGAGATAGGCGTCCTCGACCCCGGCATCGATGCTCGGATTGTCGTTGACCTCGATCACCACGGTGCGGCCATCCAGCACCTTCAGGTCGACGCCATAGAGCCCATCGCCGATGGCCGACGTCGCTCGCAACGCCAGTTTGACGACTTCGGAGGGCGCTTCACGAATCGGCAGGGTTTTAAAGTCGCCCGAGCGCGTTGGGCCTTTCGCGCTGTGCTGGTAGATCTGCCAGTGACCGCGCGACATGAAGTACTGGCAGGCATACAGCGCCTGATTGCCAATGACGCCAATCCGCCAGTCGAACTCGGTATACATGTATTCCTGGGCGATCAGCAGCGCGGTGTGCTGAAATAGATTGTCGGCCTGGATTCGCAGCGCTTCGGCCGTTTCCACCCGCACAATCCCGCGCGAAAAGCTGCCGTCGGGAATCTTGAGCACCAGCGGCAGACCAAGTACGTCAGGCAGCTCTGCCAGCCGCTTGTGGTCATCCCGAAAAAGCGTTTCGCTGCGCGGCACCGGCAGCTTGCGCGAGCGCAGCAGGTCGTTGAGGTAGATCTTGTTGGTGCAGCGCAGGATCGACATCGGATCGTCGATCACCACCATGTCTTCGCGTTCGGCGCGATGGGCGAAGCGATAGGTGTGGTTGCCGGGCTGGGTGGTTTCGCGGATGAACAGGCCGTCGTATTCGGCCAGTCGGCCGAAGTCGTTGCGATCAATCAGGTCGACATCGATGCCAAGTTCGCCGCCAGCGCGGACAAAGTGCTTGAGCGCCTTGCGATTGGACGGCGGCATCTTTTCGGCCGGGTCGTGCAGCATGGCCAGGTCGTAGCGGAACTTGCGCCGCGCCCGCGGCTTGCGCCACAGCTTCTTGGCGAAGGTGCTGAGCGCTTCGGCAAAGGCATCCTCCTGCGGATCGGTGAGGGCGTGCAGCCCGGCGGGTTTGATCGAGGCGATCTGCCAGACCTTTTGCCGCTCAAACTCGATCTTCAGAATTGGACAGGGAAACGTCTCGAACACCTGCCGCGCGAGGTCCTGCAGCGGGGCATAGCTGGTGTGACCAAAGTAGAGCAGCAAGCCGAAGTCGGTGGTGTCGCGTCCGCCTTCGGGAAGAAATCGCGCAAGCTTGGCATTCAGATCCTCGATGTCCACGCCGTACAGCGACCGCCGACGCAAGTCACTGATGGTGCGCACCGAGGGAATCACTTTGTGTCCGCGCGCCTCCGCCAGCAGCGACACGTAGTGCCCCAGTCCCAGGTACTTGAAGCTGCGGCACAGGTTGATCACCTGCACGCGGTCCTCGCCGCCATCGGCCGGCCGCTTGAGGTAGTCCAGCGCTGAGATGACATTCTCGGACGGGTAGTAAGAGCCCCAGTCGGAAGGTTTCTCGACGACGATGACGAGGCGGCTCATAGCGCGGTGGGGCAATCTGATCGGGACAAGGCGCGCAGTCTGCCCCAAATCGCCGGCATTTCGCAGCGTGGCACGCGCTGGCTGTTCAGGCCCTAGCCCGCATGTTTCATGAATTCACGCGATGGTCGCGCAGGATGTTGTTCGCACAGGAGACTACCTAAGGAGCGGCGTAGCGGGCCATACGACCGACTGAGGTAGTCTCCTGTGCGGACAAGAGACAAGCTAGGGCGCGCGAGATTCATGAAACCTGCGGGCTGGATGGCGGACGATATGACGATGGTCGCCTCCGCACCGCCAACGATTCTGCTGCGTCAGGGACAGCCTGCCGATCTGCCGGCGATGCTGCGGCTGGAGGCGCAGTTTCCGGGCGACCGCTTGAGCCGCCGCCAGCTGCGTTTTCACGTGCTGCAGGCAGACGCGCGGATCCGCGTCGCGCAGGCGCAGGAATCCCTGCTCGGCTACTCGCTGCTGTTGCGGCGAGCCCGCAGCAGCTCGGCCCGGCTCTACTCCCTGGTGGTCGACACCGGACAGCGGGGTCGCGGAATCGGCCGGCAGCTTCTGCATGCTGCCGAGCAGCAGGCTAAGCGCACGGGTGCCCGCTCACTGCGACTGGAAGTCCGCGCGGACAACGCCGCGGCTCTGGCGCTTTATTCAGCGGCGGGCTATCGAGGCGCTGGGATGCGTCGCCGCTACTACGAGGACGGGATGGACGCGGTGCGCCTTGAGAAGCTGCTGTGAATGCAATCTGGCCATGACCGTCGGCACTGTCGGGGCGCATGGCCACCGCTACCATGGTCGGCCAGCTGCCTTGCTGCCGCGACTCCATGCCCGATTTGCCGCCGGAGATTTTCGATGCGAAACCCGCTTGCACTGACCTTTGCCTTGCTCGGCCTCACCTGCGCCAGTGTCACCGCGCATGCGGATGACGCCAAACCCATGACTGCTGCCGACCCCTATCAGTGGCTGGAAGATGTCGGCGGCGACAAGGCGCTGGACTGGGTGCGCGAGCGCAACGCCGAGTCGGCATCAATCAAGAATGACCCCGCTTTCAAACAGCTCGAAGCCGACCTGCGCAGCATTCTCGATTCGGATGCGCGCATTCCCTACGTCAGCAAGATCGGCGAGCACTACTACAACTTCTGGAAGGACGCCGCCAATCCTCGCGGACTCTGGCGACGCACCTCACTGGCCGAATACCGCAAGACAACACCGGCATGGGAAGTCGTGCTGGATCTCGATGCGTTGAACAAGGCTGAAGGTGAAAACTGGGTATGGCAGGGCGCCAACTGCCTGAAGCCGGCGTACGCACGCTGCCTGATCCAACTCTCGCGCGGCGGTGCCGATGCCAACGTGACGCGTGAATTCGACATGCCCAGCAAGACGTTTCTGGCCGATGGCTTCTTCCGCCCGGAAGCCAAGGGCAGCCTGAGCTGGATCGATCAGGACAGCGTCTATGTCGCCACCGACTTCGGTCCAGGCAGCATGACCAGCTCCGGCTATGCGCGCATCGTCAAGGAATGGAAGCGCGGCACGCCGATGAGCGACGCCAGCGTGGTTTACGAGGGCAAAGCCGACGATCTGGGCGTGGGCGCTTACCGCGACGACACCCCCGGCTTCGAGCGTGACTTCGTCGGTCGCACGCTGGCCTTCTACAACGACGAGCTGTATCTGCGTGGCGAGGACGGCGCGCTGGCCAAGATCGACGTGCCCAACAGCGTGCAGAAGTCGGTCTATCGCGAATGGCTGCTGCTAGAGCTGCGCCAGCCGTGGACGGTCGGCGCGCAGAGCTGGCCGGCGGGTGCGCTGGTCGCCACCCGTTTGGAGGACTTCATGGCCGGCAAGCGGGAGTTCGAGACGCTGTTTGAGCCGACCACTAGCCGCTCGCTCGCCGGCGTGACTGCAACTCGCAACCACCTCGTCCTGAACGTTATGGACGACGTCAAAAATCGGCTTGAAGTACTCACCTTCGGCGACACCGGTTGGCGGAGCGAACCGCTGAAGGGCGCTCCAACCAGCGGAACGCTGGGCCTCAGCGCGATCGATAGCGACGAGTCCGACGACTACTTTCTGACCGTAAGCGACTACCTGACGCCGCCGACCCTGATGATTGGCAGCCTTGCTGAAGCGCCGCAGCCGCTGAAGCAAATGCCGGCGTTCTTTGACGCCAGCGGCTTTGAGATCAATCAGCACTTTGCGATCAGCAAGGATGGCACCCGCGTTCCGTACTTCATGGTCAGCAAGAAAAATCTGCCGCTTGATGGCAGCAATCCGACTCTGCTGTACGGCTACGGCGGCTTCGAGGTGTCACTGACGCCAAACTACAGCGCTGGCGCCGGTCGCGGCTGGCTGCAGGTGGGCGGTGTGTACGTGGTTGCCAATATCCGCGGCGGCGGCGAGTACGGGCCGGGCTGGCATCAGGCGGCGCTGAAGGCCAACCGCCTCCGCGCCTTCGAGGATTTCGCGGCGGTCGCCGAGGATCTGGTCGAGCGCAAGGTCACCGCGCCGCAGCGGCTGGGCATCCAGGGCGGCAGCAATGGTGGCCTGCTGGTGGGCAACATGGTGACCATGTATCCGGAGCACTTCGCGGCGGCGGTCTGTCAGGTGCCGCTGCTGGACATGCAGCGCTATCACCTGCTGCTGGCCGGTGCCTCGTGGATGGCCGAGTTCGGCGACCCGGACAAGCCGGAAGAGTGGGAATTCATCAAGACGTACTCGCCGTATCACAACGTCGAGGCGGGCAAGAAGTATCCCGCCGTGCTGTTCACCACCTCGACCCGCGATGACCGCGTGCACCCCGGCCACGCGCGCAAGATGCTGGCGAAAATGAAGTCGCAGGAGCACGAGGTGTACTACTACGAGAACATTGAGGGCGGCCACGGCGGCGCAGCCGACAACGGCCAGTTGGCCCATATGCAGGCGCTGGCCTACACCTTCCTGCGTCAGCAGCTGATGGCGCCCGTGGCGGCCGACAAGCCGGCCGGGCCGTAGGTTTTCCGTCGCTCTCGCCGGGATCGACGTCGTTCGCCGCGACCTCGATCCCGATCTGAGCACGGGTCCGATCAAGACCAGGAATCGACACCCGTCGATGCGAGCCACGCCGGCTCCCGCCTATACTCGCGGCATGAAAAGCCCTCTGTTCTCCCGGATCGCGTGTGCCGTCCTGCTGCTGCTGAGCGTCGTACTTGTCGGCTGTGGCAACAAGGGCGATCTGGTTCGCCCCGGCGCGCCGCCCGCCGCTGCTGAAGAATGAGCGCTACGCCGACCTCGATCGGCCGTGGCGGTCTGCGGTTCTCCAAGATGCACGGCGCTGGCAACGACTTTGTAGTCGTTGATCGGCGCGCCGCTGCACCGCTGCCCGCTGCGCTGACCGCATTGCTGTGCGACCGTCATCGCGGTGTCGGCTGCGACCAACTTCTCACGATTGAGCAGCCCCGCAGTTGCGGAGCCGCACTCGCCTACGGCATCTGGAATAGCGACGGCAGCCTGGCTGGCCAATGCGGCAACGGCGCGCGCTGTGTCGCCGCCTGGGCGCAACGCGAGGGGCTGATCGGCATCGGTGACTGGCTGTTCGACAGCCCCAGCGGGCCGGTTCACGCGCGAATCGATGCGCAGGCGGGCCTCAGCATTGAGCTGCAGGCGCCAAATTTCGATCCCGCCGCCATCCCGCTGCTGGATACGCAGGCGGATACCTACGAGATCGCGGTTGAAGGCGTGGCGCTAAGGTTCTCGGCCCTGTCGATGGGCAACCCGCATGCGGTGGTCGAAGTCGACGCTGTCGATGCAGTCGATGTACCGCGCATCGGCGCGCTGCTGCAGCGGGATACTCGCTTTCCTGACAGCTGCAACGTCGGGTTTGCGCAGTGGCTGGATCGTGCGCGGATACGCCTGCGCGTGGTTGAGCGCGGCGTGGGCGAAACACGTGCGTGCGGCAGCGGAGCCTGTGCAGCGGTCGCGGTTCTGCGTCGACGCGGCTTGCTTGATTCTGAGGTGGCCGTTGAACTGCCCGGCGGTACGCTGCGTATCTTCTGGCCTCAGGACGATGCGCCGATGCGCATGACCGGGCCCACTGAGTTCGTATTCGAAGGTGAATGGCATGAGTGAACCAACCCGCGAGCGCACCACGGCCAGCGACGTGGCGGCCTATCTGCGGCGACATCCGAAATTTCTCGCGCAGTACCCTGATCTCGCACTGAGCATGGCGGTGCCACGCGACGAGGGCCAGGCCACGTCCCTGGCCAGCTACCAGCTGGAGGTACTGCGCGACAAGAATCGCGAGCTCAACCGTCGCTTGCAGGAGCTGTTTGCCAACGCCCAGGACAATGAGCGCCTGACTGTGCGTACCCACCAGCTGTGCCTTGCGTTGATGCGCGCCAGCTCCGCCGCGGACACGCTGCGGGTGATGGTTGCCAGCCTGATTGAGGACTTTGGCAGCGAGCTGGTGCGTATCGTGCTGCACGCGCCGGTGCTCGGTCAGAGCGAGGAGACTTGGCTGCAAATCGTGCCAGCCGGTGATTCGGCCCTTGCGCCGTTCCGCGACTTTGTGGCGTCCGACGAGCCCCTGTGCGGCAGGCTGCAGCAGGACAAGCTGGACCTGCTGTTTGCGGACCGTGCTACCGAGGTGCAGTCAGCGGCGCTGATGGTGGTGAGCGGGCGCGGTCTGCTGGCGATTGGCAGCAGCGACGGCAATCGCTTCTTCCCCGGCATGGGCACACTGTTTCTGCGGCTGCTGAGTGACGCATTGGCAGCGGCGCTGGGACGCTATGACGGCTGAAGCGCCGCCGCCACTGGTTCCGCACCCGGCACTGGTCGCGGCAGCGGATGGATTCATCCGTATGCTCGGCGTTGAGCGGCGGCTGTCGCCGCACACGCTGTCGGCCTACGCGCGTGATCTTGCGGCCCTGCTCGAGCGCATGGCCGTCGCCGGGCTGCGCGACTGGCAACGACTCGACCAGGCGCGGCTGCGCAGCTTCGTTGCCGCCGAACATCGCTGCGGCCTGGCGCCGCGCAGCGTGCAGCGTCTGCTTTCCGCCTGGCGCAGCTTTCTGCGTCACCTGGTGGCGAGCGGATCGATTGCCAGCGATCCGAGCGCGGGTCTGCGCGCACCGAAGGCGCCCAGGCGACTGCCGCAGGTGCTCGACCCGGATGAAACCACGCGGCTGGTAGAGGTGCCGGTGGACGGCGCGCTGGGCCAGCGCGACCGCGCCATGCTGGAGCTGTTCTATTCGTCCGGCCTGCGGCTTGCCGAGCTGTGTCAACTGCGCTGGGCCGACCTCGACCTGGAGGACGGTCTGGTTCGCGTGTTGGGAAAAGGCAGCCGTACCCGGGTGGTCCCGGTCGGACGCCACGCCCGCGAGGCGCTGGCCGGACTGCGTGCCCAATCGACAGTACAACCCGGCGACCCGGTGTTTCGCGGCCGCGGCGCGGCGCCAATCAATCCGCGCAGCGTGCAGAAGCGCATCAAGCAACTGGCCCAGTCGCAGGGCATCTGGAAGCGCGTCTACCCGCATCTGCTGCGGCACTCGTTTGCGAGCCACCTGCTGGAGTCCTCCGGAGATCTGCGCGGCGTTCAGGAAATGCTCGGCCATGCCGACATTGGCACCACTCAGATCTACACCCACCTCGACTACCAGCACCTCGCCAAGGTCTACGACGCGGCGCATCCGCGGGCCAAACGGCAGCCGGGCTAAGTCCGACAGGCTGCTAGGCGGACCCGTTGCTGGCGGTCGGTGGTCTTGATGTCGGGGGAAGGCAGGGCCAGCGGCTTGCTCTGTCGCCTGCCGCCCCCATGTGTCTCTTTCCTGCGCAGCTGGCAAACCCCGCATGTCCGAAACCTTTCACGCCACCACCATCGTTTGCGCTCGCCGTGGCACCTCCGTGGTGATCGGTGGCGACGGCCAGGTGTCGATGGGCAACACCGTGGTCAAGGCCAATGCGCGCAAGGTTCGGCGGCTGGCCGGCGGCAAGGTGCTGGCCGGCTTCGCCGGCGCGACCGCCGATGCCTTCACCCTGTTCGAACTGTTCGAGGCGAAGCTGGAAAAGCACGGCCAGCTGGTGCGCGCGGCGGTCGAGCTTGCCAAGGACTGGCGTACTGATCGAAGACTCGGCCGGCTGGAGGCGCTGCTTGCCGTGGCCGATCGGGACTCCTCCCTGATCATCTCCGGCAACGGCGACGTGCTGGAACCCGAGGACGGGCTGATCGCAATTGGTTCCGGCGGGCCTTACGCCTTGGCCGCCGCCAAGGCGCTGCTCAGTGCAACTGAACTTGGTCCGCGCGAGGTCGTCGAGCGCGCGCTGAGCATCGCTGCCGATATCTGCATCTATACCAATCATCAGCGGACGTTTGAGGAGCTTGAGTGAAAGGGCTCAGCGGGAATGGCACTTACTCAAGCGAAAGCGCCAAACAGTCGTCATTCGGGCGAAGGCCGGAATCCAGCACTTCCGGCCCGCGGCATCACTTCAACAGCACTGGATCCCGGCTTTTGCCGGGATGACGAACCTTGAGTAAGTGCCATTCGGCTCAGGGGGCAGGGCTCAGGTAAAAGTCTGCACGCTCGCCTCGCGCCGCTTTGCCAAAGCCCTGACCTCTGAGCCCCCAGGCCCCACCGCACACCGACATCCAACCGCAAGGCCATCCCCCGCACATGTCCGACATGACTCCGCGCGAAATTGTTCAAGAGCTCGACAAGTTCATCATCGGCCAGAACGATGCCAAGCGCGCCGTGGCGATCGCGCTGCGCAACCGCTGGCGGCGCATGCAGCTCGACCCGGCGCTGCGCGATGAAGTGGTTCCGAAAAACATCCTGATGATTGGCCCCACCGGTGTCGGCAAGACCGAAATTGCGCGGCGCCTGGCGACGCTCGCCAACGCGCCGTTCGTCAAGGTGGAGGCTACCCGATTCACTGAAGTTGGCTACGTCGGCAAGGACGTCGAACAGATCATCCGCGACCTCGCCGACGCGGCGGTCAAGATGTTCCGCGAGCAGGCCAAGGCGCGGGTGCGCAACTCCGCTGAGGAGCGCGCGGAAGAGCGCATCCTCGATGCCCTGTTGCCCAAACGGCGCGGCCCCGGCTACGCCATCGACATTGGCGGCGAAGGGCCGGACAACGACTCGCGCGTCAAGCTGCGCAAGCAGCTGCGTGCCAACGAGCTGGATGATCGTGAGATCGAAATAGAAACCCAGCTCAACGTTGGCGTCGACATCATGGCGCCGCCTGGCATGGAAGAGATGGGCGCGCAGCTGCGCCAGATGTTTTCGCAGGTCGCCGGCCAGAAGTCACAGAAGCGCACCATGAGCATCCGCGCCGCGCGTCCGCTGATGTTGGAGGAGGAGGCCGGCAAGCTGGTCAATGAGGACGAGATCCGCAGCCGCGCCGTCGAGGCCTGCGAGCAGACCGGCATCGTCTTCATCGACGAGATCGACAAGGTGGCCAAGCGGTCCGAGGGCTACGGTGCCGACGTCAGTCGCGAGGGCGTGCAGCGCGACCTGCTGCCGCTGGTTGAGGGTTCCTCGGTAAGCACCAAATATGGCATCGTCCGCACCGACCACATCCTGTTCATCGCCTCGGGCGCGTTCCATCTGGCCAAGCCGAGCGATCTGATTCCTGAGCTGCAGGGGCGCTTTCCGATTCGGGTCGAGCTGAAAGCGCTTACCTGCGAGGATTTCCGCCGCATTCTGAGCGAGCCGCGCAACGCGCTCACCCGGCAGTACCCGGCACTGATGGCGACGGAGGGCGTCACCTTGATCTTTCGCGATGATGCAATCGACCGATTGGCCGAGATCGCCTTCGAGGTCAATGCGCGCACCGAGAACATTGGCGCCCGCCGGCTGCACACGGTGATGGAGCGATTGCTGGACAGCCTGTCCTACGAGGCGCCGGACCGCGATGGCGACACCGTCACCATCGACGCCGGCTATGTCGAGCAGCAGCTGGGTGACCTGGTGCTGGATCAGGACCTGTCGAGGTACATCCTGTGAGCGGCGGCCCGCGTCCGACCAGCATCGTGCTGCACAAGGCGTCGCACGTGCTGGAGGTCGGATTCGACACCGGTGAGGTGTTCCGCCTGCCGGCGGAGTACCTGCGGGTGGAGTCGCCCTCCGCCGAAGTGCAGGGTCACGGCCCGAGCCAGAAGGTGCTGGTGGGCGGCAAGCAGCACGTCAACATCGCCGCCATCGAGCCAGTCGGTCAGTACGCCATCCTGCTGCGCTTCGACGACGGCCACGACACCGGCATCTTCAGCTGGCGCTATCTGCACGAGCTGGGTCGCGAGCAGGCCGAACGCTGGACTCGCTATGTTGCCGCGCTGGCGGCGGCGGGGATGACGCGGTAGGCGCGACACGGAGCGGCGCTAACGAGACGCGCCCGATGGGCGGCGATCAACTCGGTTCGGCAGGTCCGAGGCGCGCCCCATGCCTGACGGTTCACGACGCTCCTGATGCTTGAACGCAGGGTGCGCCCCGTTTACCCACTTCGCGACCAGCCTCAGCGCCAGGTGCCCGCTTGCGAAGTCGGTACCGCGGCAGAATCAATACGCCGCGCTTCATGGCTTCTGGAGCGATCGGACCAGCGCTGCTGAGGTTAGAAGCATCAGTCCGGCGACCATCAGCGTCCATGCGGCTCCGCCGACCGGAATGTTGACCGGTGCCGGAGCTGAGCACATCGAAGGCGATGTGAGAGACAAGATTTGCGATGGCCCGTTTGGCTCAAGGTCCAGGACCTCCAGTGGCCCGGAGCGGTAGGGCTGCGCAATGCGTATCGGGATGTGGTTGCTTCCAGCAACGGGTTCAGGCAAAGCGTGAAGTTGAAGCAGGCACGACTTCGATTCCCCGGCCTCCAGACTTGCGACGGACCATCCGATTGCAAACTCGAAGCAGGGGCCAGGCAGCACATTGCCGTTGCCACATCCGCCTGGAAAATTGCCGTTGACGCCAAAGGCTGGGAAGAAGTTGTCCAGGCACGTGCCGAAGGGAACCTCCGTGAGCGATGTGGGGCCGTGGTTGGTCAGTGTCACACGCATGGTTTTCGAGGATGCGGTCGGAGGGACATCGCAGGCCTCGCGAACTGAAAACTCCAGGTGAGTGAGAGAGCCGGCAACCCAAGTTGCTTGGTTTCCCGACGGTCCTGGATCGTTCGCCGGCGTGACGATGTTGAAGACCAGCTGCAGATCGCTCACCGCGCTGGGGCCGCGATTGATTGGGTACTCGCAGCGGACCTCTTCCCCCGGATTGAGGTTGAGTACATCGAATTCCCACGCGGGGATCGTAAAGAATCCCGAAATCGGTACCCGGAGAAAACGCATCTGGCTGCAGCGGGGATTGGCCAGGGCGCCAAACGTCCAAACCGGGGGGGTCGGCAGCACTGGGGCAAATGCCCGAAACGTCGCAAGTGGAACCGCAGTCGCCCCGACGTTGCTCACCGTCGCCGAGAACTCGACGACTTCCCCGAGCCCCACGAAGACCGGCGTTCGTGGAAAGACGGTCTGCTCAATAGCGATGTCGCCACCTTGAGCGTCAGCCATAGTCGCCAGGCTTGCCAGAATTAGGACGATCCACCATCGGCCCAATCCGGCATTCACGGGCTGACCAGCAAGCCCAGGCTTCGCCGGCAGTCGCGCCCCGGCCGTTGCGCTTGCATACGCAACGGCGTTCGCAGGCTCGCCGCTGCGCGGCTCGAAAGCCCTGCTCACCCCTTCCGCGCCGCCATCTGCATATCCAGCTTGCGGCGTTTCTCCTCCCGGGCCATCAGCCACCAACTGATCAGGGCGGCGACCATCACCGCTGTGATCATCAGCGTGGCGAGGGCGTTGATCTTCGGACTGACGCCCAGCCGAACCGAGGAGAACACCTTGATCGGCAGGGTGGTCGAGGCCGGGCCGGAGACGAAGCTGGCGATTACCAGGTCATCCAGCGAAAGGGTGAAGGCAAGCAGCCAGGCGGCGACCAGTGCGGGGGCGATCATCGGCAGGGTGATAAGGAAAAACACCTTGACCCGGTTGGCGCCAAGGTCCATTGCGGCTTCTTCAATGCTCTTGTCGACCTCACTCAGCCGCGACGACACCACCACGGTGACGAAGGCGACGCTGAAGGTGACGTGGGCGATCCAGATGGTCAGCATGCCGCGACTGCCGAAGACACCGAACCAGTCCGACAGGGTCACGAACAGCAGCAGCAGCGACAGGCCGGTGATCACCTCGGGCATCACCAGCGGCGCGGTGATCAGACCGGCGAACAGGGTCTTGCCGGGAAAGCGCTTGAAGCGGGTCAGCATCACCGACGCCATGGTGCCGATCACCACCGACGCGGTCGCCGCATAGAGCGCGATCCGGATACTGACCCAGGCGGCGTCCATCATCTGCTTGTCGCGGAACAACTCGCCGTACCACTTGAGGGAGAAGCCCGACCAGACCGTGACCAGGCGTGACTCGTTGAACGAGTAAATCATCAGGCTCAGGATCGGCGCATACAGGAAGAAAAAGCCCAGCATCAGCCAGAGTGAGGACAGCGAAGGCGTGGCGGGTCGCTTCATGGCAGCTTCGACTCCATTTCGCGCGCCTGGTAGTGATGGAAAAGAGTGATCGGCACCACCAGCATCACCAGCATGACGATCGCCACCGCCGATGCCACAGGCCAGTCGCGGTTATTGAAGAACTCCTGCCACAGGACGCGACCGATCATCAGCGTGTCAGGTGCGCCGAGCAGTTCGGGGATGACGAACTCACCGACCACCGGGATCATCACCAGCATCGAGCCGGCGATGATGCCGGCCTTCGACAGCGGAATGGTGATCTGCATGAAGGCTTGCCAGGGTTTGGCGCCGAGGTCGAATGCGGCTTCCAGCAGCCGCTGGTCGTGTTTGACCAGATTGGCATACAGCGGCAGCACCATGAACGGCAGATAGGCGTAAACGATGCCGATGTAGACCGCTATGTCGGTGTGCAGGATGTGCAGCGGTTCATCGATGATGCCAATCCACATCAGAAAATTGTTGAGCAGGCCGTTGTTTTTGAGGATGCCGATCCAGGCGTAGACGCGGATCAGGAACGAAGTCCACGACGGCAGCACCACCAGCATGATCAGCACATTGCGCACCGATGGATCGCTGCGGGCAATGGCATAGGCGATCGGATAGCCGACCAGCAGGCAGAGCAGGGTCGAGATCGCAGCGATCTTCAGCGAGCTGAGATAGGTGTTGATGTACAGGCTGTCGCGCAGCAGGTACAGGTAGTTGTCGAGATTGAGCACGATCTGCAGCAGGTTGTCGCTGAGCTGCAGCAGGTCGGTGTAGGGCGGAATCGCGATCTGGCTCTTGGCAAAGCTGATCTTCAGCACGATGGCAAATGGCGCCGCGAAGAACAGCAGCATCCAGAGATAGGGCGGCACGATCACCAGCCAGCGACCGCCCGGCAGCAGCCTTTTCAGACGCGGCGCCAGCGCGCTCATGAGGTCAGTACCACGCCGGAGTTCTCGCTCCAGCTGAGCCAGATGGTGTCGTTCCAGGTGAAATTCTCGGACGCCCAGCGCAGGCTGTTGAGATAGTTGGCCATCAGCATCAGGCCGCTGGGCAGGCGCACGTGGTAGACCGAATGGCTGCCGAAGTAGGCGATGTCCTGGATGACCCCTTGCGCCTTGTTGTACTGGCCCTCGGGCTCGTCCTTGGAGATGGCGACCTTCTCCGGGCGCAGGGCGAAGCCGACCGCCTGTCCTTCGAAACCGCTGACGCCGTGGCCGAGATACACGCCATGCGGAATCTGCGGACTCTCGATCACGACGTAGTCCTTCTCGTCCTCCTTGATCGTGCCCTCGATCATGTTGACCGAGCCGATGAAGCTGGCGGTGAAGCGGCAGTTGGGCTGCTCGTAGATCTCGTCGGGCGGCCCGATCTGGCGAATCCGCCCGGCGTCCATGATGGCGATGCGATTGGCCATCGTCATCGCCTCCTCCTGGTCGTGGGTGACCATCACGCAGGTGACCCCGAGGCGCTCGATGATGTTGACCAGCTCGAGCTGCATGTGGGAGCGCAGCTTCTTGTCCAGCGCACCCATCGGCTCGTCGAGCAGCAGGATCTTTGGACCCTTGGCCAGCGAGCGCGCCAGCGCCACGCGCTGCTGCTGGCCGCCGGAGAGCTGGTGCGGTTTGCGCGTGCCGAACGACTCCATCCGCACCAGCGCCAGCATCTCGGTGACGCGCTGGACGATCTCGTTCTTCGGCTTGCCTTCGCGACGCAGTCCAAACGCCACGTTTTCGAACACGCTCATGTGCGGAAACAGCGCGTAGCTCTGGAACATCATGTTGAGCTGCCGCCGATAGGGCGGGATGTCAACGATGTCGACGCCCTCAAGCGTGATCTTGCCGGCGGTCGGTTTCTCGAAGCCGGCCAGCATGCGTAGCAGGGTGGACTTGCCGCAGCCCGAGCCGCCGAGCAAGGCGAAGATTTCGCCGCGCTTGATGGTCAGATCGACGTCGTCAACCGCGACGAAGCCATCGAACTCCTTTCTGATCGATGAAATGGTCAGGTAGGTGGCGTCGCTGGCGCTAGGCGGTCTGGCTGGCTGTGGGTTGGCTGCGCTGGCGAGCGCTTCAGATGTGGACATGGGGGGCTCTGCGTTGGCGATGGAGTGATCTCGAGTTGGAGACGGTCGATAAAAGGTGCTTCCGAGTGTCGGGTTGCGCCGTCTTTGCTACTGCGGCGAAGGCCGGAATCGAGCGGCTGCTAGTCTCGCCTGACGAAAAGTGACTCGGCCGCCGCTGACCGAGCGGTGCGAAGGCGGGTGCGAAGCACCGAAGCCGACGAAACGTCGTGGGATCACATTTTCTGGCGAGAGAAGCCTGACGGCCGTGCACTCCTGCGTTCGCAGGTGTGACCGAAACGCATGGCGGCACGCCGTCCCGGCACGCCCGAGTCCTCGCGAAATCGCCTAGAGGACCGGAAACAGTCTTGCAGCCTGCAGGACCCGTTTGCAGGGCCACCGCGGTCGTCGGCCACCGCCCGAGCCGACCCCAATCGGTCGCTATCGTCTCACCACAGCACGCCCCGTAATCCACCATCCCCCCCTTGCATGCAGGAAGGGGCCGGGCTCCCCAGCCCGCCCCTCCTGCAGGCGACTATTGCCCCGACTTCAACGTCGTCCAAAGCCGCGTATACATGCGATCCACATCTGGCGGCAGCACTGCCAAGGAGAACAGCTTCGCGCGGGTGGCGTCGTCCGGGTAGATGGTCGGATCGCCGGTGATCTCCGGGTTCATCAATGGCTTGGAGGCGGCGTTGCCGTTGGCGTAGGCCACGTAGTTGGAGATGTCAGCGATGATCTCCGGGCGCATCACGAAATTGATGAACGCGTGGGCGTTATCCGAGCGCTTGCTGCTGGCCGGGATGGCCAGCATGTCAAACCAGATCGCGGCGCCTTGGGTGGGAATCGAGTATTCGATCTCGACGCCCTTGCCGGCCTCCTCGGCACGCGTGGCCGCCTGCAGGATATCGCCCGACCAGCCGACCGCAACACAGATGTCGCCGTTGGCAAGATCGTTGATGTACTGGGACGAATGGAAGGTGCGCACGTGCGGACGCACCGCCTGCAGGGTGGCCAGCGCCTTGTTGATCACCGCCTCGTCAAAGCTGTTGGGGTCTTCGCCAAGGTAGTTCAGGACCGTTGGCACCATCTCGGAGGCGGCATCCAGGAAGCTGACGCCGCAGCTTGCCAGCTTGCTCATGTTCTCTGGCGTAAACACCAGCTCCCAGCTGTCAACCGGCGCATCGTCGCCGAGCGCGGCCTTCACCTTCTCGACGTTATAGCCAATGCCGGTTGTGCCCCACAGGTACGGCACGCTGTAGGCATTGTCTGGATCAAGTCGGGCAATCAAACTCATCAGCTCCGGGTCGAGGTTGCCGTGGTTGCTGAGCTTGCTGCGATCCAGCCGCGAAAATGCGCCGGCCTGGATTTGGCGGCCAAGAAAGTTCAGCGTCGGGACCACGATGTCGTAACCGGCATCGCCCGACAGCAGCTTGGCCTCAAGCAGCTCATTGCTGTCGAACACGTCATAGATCACCTTGATGCCGGTTTCGGCGCTGAACTTGGTGATGGTGTCCTCGGCGATGTAGTCCGACCAGTTGTAGATGTTGAGAACTTTCTCCTCCGCCTTCGGCGCAGCCGGCGCGCTGGTGGCGGTTTCGGCGGGAGCGGGCGATTGGCCGCAAGCGGTCAGCAGCGTGGCGGCGAGTGCAAGAGCCAGGGCGTTACGCGTCATCGGAGGTCTCCGTCAGTGGTCGTTGCGGCGAGAATGACATTCATTGGGCATGGCTTCCAGCGCCTGCCCGCACCGGCGCTCAGGTGCGGATAGGCATGCCCAGGGCTTCGGCGGTCATGTCGAGGGATTTCCAGGCTTTCTCCGCCAGCTCGTCTATCTGCGCGCGGCTGATGATGAGCGGTGGCGACAGCAGCATGGCGTCATAGGTAGCGCGCAAGATCAGTCCGTTAGAAAGCGCCATGTCGCGACACAGCGCGCCGACCCGGCCGCGATCTGCAAAAAAGTGTCGCGCCGGCTTGGCGGGAACGAGTTCAAGGGCACCGACCATGCCCACGATGCGCGACTCGCCCACCAGCGGGTGATTGCCCAGCTCGCGCCAGCGCTGAGCCAGATAGGGGCCGGTGTCATCCCGGCAGGTCTCGACAATCTTTTCGTCCTGCAGGATGCGGATGTTCTCCAGCGCCACGGCCGCGCAGACCGGGTGCCCCGAATAGGTGTAGCCGTGAGCAAGTTCGCCGCCCTTGTTCTTCAGTACGCCGGCAACGCGGTCATTGAACATCACCGCGCCGAGCGGGATGTAGCCCGAGGTGATGCCCTTGGCCAGTGTCATGATGTCGGGCTGGAAACCATAGGTCTCGGAGGCAAACCAGTTGCCGGTGCGACCAAAGCCGCAGATCACTTCATCGGCGACCAGCAGCACGTCGTGGCGTCGACAGATTTTCTCGATCTCCTGCCAGTAGTTGCGTGGCGGGATGTAGACGCCAATCGCGCCCATCACCGGCTCGCCAATGAACGCGGCGACGCGCTGCGCGCCGAGTTCGATGATCTTGTCTTCCAGCCGTTGGGCGCAGAGTCGACCGTAGCTGTCTTCGTCAAGTTCGCCGCCATCGGCAAACCAGTACGGCGGATCGATGTGGTGGATGTCGGGAATGGGCAGGCCACCCTGCTGGTGCATCCCCTTCATTCCACCCAAGCTGGCGCCGGCCACGGTGGATCCGTGATAGCCGTTATGGCGGCCAATGAAGATGGACTTCTCCGGCTGGTCCTGGACCTTCCAGAAGTGCCGCACCATGCGCAGGATGGTGTCGTTGGCCTCCGAACCGGAGTTCGAATAGAACACGTGGTTGAGATCGCCGGGCACCAGCTCGGCAAGCTTGGCCGAAAGCCGCACGGTGGGCTCGGTGGTGCACTGGAAGAAGCTGTTGTAGTAAGCCAGCTGCGTCATTTGCCGCGCCGCCACCTCGCCCAGCTCGCGCCGGCCGTAGCCGATGTTGACGCACCACAGACCGGCAAACGCATCGAGCAGCTTGTTGCCTTGCGCGTCCCACACGTAACAGCCTTCGCCGCGGGTCAGGATGCGGGTGCCCTTCTTGGCCAGCGCCGCGTTATCGTTGAACGGGTGCAGGTGGTGGGCGGCGTCGAGGCGCTGCAGTTCGCGGGTATCAGGAATTGGCATGGTGGGTCAGGTGCGGTTTGACAGGAGGGCTTGCGAGATCCCGACACGCGGCGGTCGGGCGACGGCAGCGGAGCAAGCTCCGCTCTACAAGGCACGTGCGCGCCGACTGCTTTCGTAGAGCCGAGCTTGCTCGGCTGCCAACGCGCGCTTCCGACGCTTGATCACTCAAACATTCAATAGCAGAAACTCCCGCTCCCACGAGCTGATGACGCGGAAGTAGGTCTCGTATTCCTTCTTCTTGACCGCGATATAGGCGGCAACAAAGCGTTTGCCGACCAGGTCGACCAGCGCGTCACAGCCGTTCAGGCGATCAAGCGAGTCCTCCAGCGAGCGTGGCAGGTGAAAGCCCTTGATGTGGGCGCTGCCGGTCAGCGGCGCGGTGGGCGTCAGCTTTTCCTTCATGCCCAGGTAGCCGCAGGCGAGGGTGGCGGCCATCGCCAGATAGGGGTTGGCATCGGACCCGGCAAAGCGGCTTTCGACCCGGGTGTTCTCCGGCGTATCCATCGGCACCCGCAGCCCGCAGGTACGGTTGTCATAGCCCCATTCGGTGTTCATTGGCGACACCTCGCCGATCACCAGTCGGCGATACGAATTGATGTTGGGAGCGAAGAACGGCATCGCCATCGGCGTGTACTTCTGCAGGCCGCCGAGGTAGTGCATGAACATCGGGCTGTGCTCGCCCGCCTTCTTGCCGGCAAACAGGTTGTGGCCGCGCTTGGCGTCAACCAGGCTCTGATGGATATGCATGGCGCTGCCGGGCTCATTGGACATCGGCATTGCGAGGAACGTGGCATAAACGCCATGCCGCATTGCCGCCTCGCGCATGCTGCGCTTGAACAGAAAGACCTGGTCGGCGCGCGACAGCGGATCGGCGTGCTGGAAGTTGACCTCCAGCTGGGCTGCGCCGGATTCGTGGATCAGGGTATCGACGTCCAGCTCCATCGCCTCGGCGAAGTCGTACATGTCGTCGAGGATCGGATCGAACTCGTTGACCGCATCGATGGAGTACGACTGCCGCGCGGTTTCCGGCCGTCCGGAGCGACCCGCCGGCGGCTGCAGCGGGAAGTCGGGGTCGACGTTCCTCTGCACCAGAAAGAACTCGACTTCGGGCGCCACGATGGGCGCGATGCCCATTTCCTCGTAAAGCGCCAGCACCCGACGCAGCACGTTGCGCGGTGCCAGCTCGTGCGGGCGACCATCGCGGGTATAGCAGTCGTGGATGATCTGCGCGGTGGGATCCTTGGCCCAGGGCACCACCCGCACCGTGCTCGCGTCCGGCCGCAGGTACATGTCGGAGTCCGAGGGGCTGACCAGATCGTCGTAGTTGTCCGGATACTCGCCAGTCACCGTTGTAACAAAGATGCCCTCCGGCAGGCGGGTGCCGAAGTCGTGCGAGTACTTGGTCTCCGGCACGATCTTGCCGCGTGCGTTGCCGGTGATGTCCGGTACCAGGCACTCGACCTCGGTGATCCGGCGCTCCTTCAGCCAGCGCTTTAGCGAGCTTTGCTCGCGCTCAAGGGGATTGCTGGTCTTGTCGATCTTTGGCTTGCTCATCGGGTTAGCCGTTGCGTTGGGCGGCGCGTGCTCGGCAGGCCGCGCCGAACCGCTTGAAGATGCTGGCATAGAATGGATTGTCGGCCGCGCGCCATTCCGGGTGCCACTGCACGGCGAGCAGAAAACTGTCGTTGCTATTCAGTCGGAACGCCTCGATCAGGCCGTCCGGGGCGAGCGCTTCTACCAGCATGCCGGGCGCCAGGCTGCGGATGCCCTGGCCGTGCAGCGAGTTCACCACCGTGCTGGTCGCGCCGGCAATCTCGGCCAGCAGCCCGCCGGCAATCAGCGTCAGCGGGTGCGCCGGACCGTACTGGATAGCCAGCGGATCGCCTTGGCGCTCGCGATGGTCCAAGTGGCCGTCCAGCTCATGCACCTTCTGGTGCAGCGTGCCGCCCAGGGCCACGTTGACCTCCTGCAGGCCGCGACAGATGGCGAGCACCGGAAGCTTGCGCTCGATAGCCAGCGGGATCAGGTTGAGCGTGGTCGCGTCGCGACTGGGGTCGTGCAGGTTGCCGGCATAGCTGGTCTCGGTGCCGTAGTGATGTGGCTCGATGTTGCTGCGCGCACCGGTCAGGAGCAGGCCGTCCAGTCGATCAAGCAAGGAAGGCAGCTGGTCCAACGGAATGATCGATGGGATAACCAGCGCGGTGAGACCGGCCACTTCGGTGACTGCGCGTAGGTACTTTTCGCCGACCGCCTGAAACGGGTGCTCACCAAATCGGGTGCTGTCGGAGGGCAGTCCGATCAGCGGCAACGGCAGGTGTGCGGGCGGGCTCATCGCCCCGGGACACTACGCCAGCCGTTCGATTTTATCAACGCGTTGGGAGCGGCCCGGTTTCGCCTGCCGCGCACGCACGGCGCAGCGATGGTCCATCCGTAGGGCGAAGTGTTTGGAACCTGGGTGGCGTTCAGTCGTCCGGCATGCGTTGTTTTGTGGCCGCGAGCGGTGATTATTCTTTACGAATGCGGTCTGACGCTCTGCTACCATCCCGACGGCCAGAACGCCGTTGCGAAGAGTCCGACCGATGAAACCCGATGCCTTCTGCGAGGCCGATGCTGCGGTGCTGGCGAGTCTGCCTGGCCTCGAGTCCATCGACCTGATCCTGCCGGACATGAACGGCCTGCTGCGCGGCAAACGGATCGACCGCAGCGCGCTGGAAAAGGTCTATCGCGACGGCGTCTGCCTGCCAATGTCCCTGATCGCGACCGACATCACCGGCAATACCGTCGAGGAAACGGGTCTGGGCTACGCGATAGGCGACGAAGACCGGATATGCCGGCCGGTGCCCGGAACGCTTCGCCCAATTCCCTGGCAGTCACGGCCGATGGCGCAAGCGTTGCTCAGCATGGAGGACGCCAGCGGCGCCCCGTTTGCCGCCAACCCGCGGCAGGTGCTGGCCGCCACGTTGGCGCGATTTGCGGCGCGCGGACTTACGCCGGTGGTTGCCATCGAGCTCGAGTTCTATCTGCTGGATGCGCAACTCGACGTCGAAGGACGACCGCAGACCTCGATCAATCCGGCTACCCGGCAGCGCAATCGCACCACGCAGGTCTATCACCTGCAGGATCTGGACGACTATCAGGCGTTCACCGACGCAGTTGGGGCGGCCTGTCGCGCTCAGCAGATTCCTGCCGACACCGCGGTGGCCGAATACGCGCCGGGGCAGTTCGAGATCAACCTCAAGCACCGCGACGACGCGCTCGCCGCCTGCGACGATGCCATCCACCTGAAGCGTGTCATCAAGGCCGTGGCCGAGCAGCAGGGGCTGCTCGCAAGCTTCATGCCGAAGCCCTTTGTCGATCAAGCCGGCAGCGGTCTGCACATTCACGTCAGCCTGCTGGATGCGAGCGGCAGCAACGTGTTTGCCAGCACCCCGGACGCGCCCGCTGCGGCGCTGCGTCACGCGATTGCCGGCCTGCAGGCCGTTGCCGACGACTGCATGCTGCTGTTCGCGCCGAACGCCAACAGCTATCGCCGTTTTGTGCTCAACGCGTTCGTGCCACTCAACGATTGCTGGGGCTTCAACAACCGCACGGTGGCACTGCGGATTCCCTATAGCGATCCTGCCAACACCCGCATCGAGCACCGCATTGCAGGCGCCGACGCCAACGTCTATCTGACCACCGCTGCGGTGTTGGCCGGCATTCTGGACGGACTGGAGCACCCCCGTGAGCCTGGTCCGCCGGTGGTCGGAAACGCCTATGAGCAGACCGAGTTGCGCGAACTGTTTTGGCGCGACACGCTGGCACGCTTCCAGGCCAGCGACTTCATCGCGGCCCGCTTCGGCGAGTCGTTCCGGCACATCTACGGCCAGCAGAAGCTGAAAGAACTGCGCAGCTTCTACCGCGAAGTGACGACGCTGGAGGTGGACTGGTATCTGCGGCATGTCTAGCCCCGTTTCGTTCCAGTCGCCAGTTCCAGAAGAGCCACACCCCCGCGGTTCTTGAACTGGCAACTGGAGCTGGAACCGGCATCTAGCCCGCCTATTTCATGAATCTCACACGCCTTCGCTTGTCTCTTGTCCGCACAAGGAACTACCTCAGTCGGTCGTATGGCCCGCTACGCCGCTCCTTCGGTAGTCCCTTGTGCGAGCAATATCCTGCGCGATCATCGCGCGAATTCATGAAACATGCGGGCTAGCAGCCCGGCCAACCTAAGTCCGACAGGTTGCTAGAGCGCAACCGCCCGCCACCACACGCACAAAGCAATGACCGACCCCAGCCATCCGCGCTCCTGGTACGCCGCCAGCGTCGAAACACCCCCGCTATCGGCGCCACTGGCCGGCACGCAGCGCGCTGATGTCTGCATCCTCGGCGCGGGGATGACCGGACTGTCGACCGCCATTGAGCTGGCCGAGGCCGGCTACTCGGTCATTGTGCTGGAGGCGCAGCGGGTCGGCTGGGGGGCGTCGGGTCGCAACGGCGGGCAAGCGATCTTCGGGTACGGCTGCGACCAGTCAAAGCTCGAGGCACTTCTTGGTTACGCAGACGCGCGCCGCGCATTCGACTGGTCACTCGAAGGCATCGAGCTGATCCGAACGCGCTGTGCGAAGTACGCCATCGACTGCGACTGGCGTGACGGTCACGCACATGTGCCGATCAAGTCGCGACAGGTCACCGAGCTGCGTCGGCTGCAGGCCGAGTGCGCAGAACGGTATGGCTATGCGCTGGAGTGGTGGGAGCGTGATCGCCAGCGTGCCGAGATCGCCAGCCGGCGCTACCTCGGTGCACTGTTTGATCCGCGCAGCGGCCATCTGCACCCACTCAAGTACACGCTGGGGCTGGCGCAAGCGGCGCGTTCGCTGGGCGTGCGGATCTTCGAACAAAGCAGCGTCGTCGAGTGCGTGCACGGACCCAAGCCGATGTTGCGCACGGCGTCCGGCTCAGTGCAGTGCGACTACGCGGTGTTGGCCGGCAATGCCCTGGTGCGCGGCATTGCGCCGGCGCTCGACGCGAGAATCATGCCGGTCGGCACCTACATCGCGGCCACCGAGCCGCTGGGCGAAGCCGCGGCTACGGCCCTCATTCCGCGCGATATCGCGGTTGCCGACGTCAACTGGGCGCTGGACTATTTTCGGCGCAGCGCCGACCACCGCCTGCTGTTTGGCGGCCGAGCCAGCTACTCGACCCTTGAACCGCCCAATCTGCCCGGCGTGATGCGTCGGCGGCTGGGTGGCGTGTTCCCGCAGCTCGCCAACGTGACGCTTGAATACGTCTGGGGCGGCATGATCGACATCAGCCTGAACCGCGCACCGCACTGGGGGCGGCTCGCTGACAACGTCTACTTTGCGCAAGGCTTCTCCGGCCACGGCGTCAATACCACCGGTCTTGCCGGACGCCTGATCGCCGAGGCGATCCGCGGCCAGTCCGAGCGCCTCGACGTGTTCCGCCGCATCCAGCACCGCCCGTTTCCCGGTGGGCGCCTGCTGCGCACGCCGCTGCTGGTCGCCGCCATGGCGTGGTTCAAGCTGAGGGATGCCTTGGGGTGAGCAGGGCTTTCGAGTCGCGCAGCGGCGAGCCTGCGAACGCCGGTTGGCCTGCAGGCCAACGGGCTGGGGAGGCCGATGATCGAGTCGCGCAGCGGCGAGCCTGCGAACGCCGGTTGGTCTACACGATGCAAGGTCACTCAAGCCGCATAGCGCGGGCTTTTGTCCTCCACCTTGCCGGCGCTCTTGGCGGCAGTGCGCGGGCGCAGCCAGGCGAAGAAGTCCTGCTCGCTCAGGCTGCCTTCGGCAAGGCCGAGGTAGGGCGGGTACAGCTCGACATCAGCAGCGCCTCGACCACCTAACCCGGATATTTCATGAATCTCACACGCCCTCGCTTGTCTCTTGTCCGCGCAAGGGATTTTCCTCAGTCGGTCGTATGGCCCGCTACGCCGCTCCTTCGGTAGTCTCCTGTGCGAACAGCATCCTGCGCGATCATCGCGCGAATTCATGAAATATGCGGGCTAAGTCCGACAGGCTGCCAGCGGCCGTTCGATCCAGATGATCATTCATGGCCTCATTTCGCGAGCTCGTTCAACAAGGTGCGGCGCTTCCGCATGACTTGCTCCGCCACTTCCATCTGCGCCGCCAGCATCGGGTCGTACACGGTCAGGCGCGCGCCGTCGGGCGTCTCAAACGCGTGCTGCTCGTCGCCCTTCTCAAGCCTGAGGCGCGCATGCAGCTCCTTTGGCAGGATGACGCCGGCGGAGTTGCCGACCGTCGTTATCTTCAGCTTCACGGTGACCCCCGATGCTTGGTTATAACTGACGTTATACCGGCCTGGGGATGGGTGCCTTCTATCTGTCCCGCCAGCGACTCGCCCCTAGAAAAATCACCCGCAGCTGGCGGACGAAGTTTTCGATCAGTTCCTTTTCCTGTTGGTTGCGCCCGGCGGGCAGGTCGAGGATGTCGGAGGCGGCGTTGAGCATGGTGGTTACCACCAGTCCGCATATCATCTGCAACGTTGCGCTTGAGAGCTCGGGCAGGGTGCCCAGCGTGCGCAGGTCCTGTGCCATCTCCGAGCCGAAGTGGGACTCTTCGGTGCGGATGGCGTTGCGGATCGCGCGCGAGCCGCCGCCGCGCTCGCGGGCGATGAAACGGAACACCTCGCTGCGTTCGGCGACGAAGCGGCGGTAGATCTGCACCGAGCCACGCAGCATGTCGGTTGGGGGTATGCCATCCCGACGCGCCTCGCGGAGCAGCCGGCGCAGGGCTGCGCCGCCCATCTCAACCAGCGCCAGCCCCAGCTCATCCAGATCCTTGAAATGTCGATAGAACGCCGCCGGCGCAACGCCGGCTTGGCGGGTGATCTCGCGCAGGCTCAAGGCGGTGTAGCCGCTGCCTGCACCGACCAGGGTCAGGGCCGCTTCGATCAGACGCTGTCGGGTGCGTTCCTTCTGTTCAACCCGTGACGTGGAAGTCTCTGCTTCGACGCCTTTGGCACTTCGTCTGGCTGCTGGCAATGCCCGCTCCGCGTGGTCAAGGGTTGGCGGCAGCAAGTATAGGCGCAGGCCCGGTTCAGACTTTTCGAGTAGACGCTCTAGCGAATTTGAGTGAACATATGTTCACCGTAAATCAGCAGCTCGCCATGACCTCCGCAGCCACTTCCACGACCGCCACTACCTCGTCATCCGCGCGCCTGCGTCGGGTTCTGGCTCACCCGCTGCTGGCGCCATTCAATCAGCCGCAGGAGTGGGAGCGCTTGACCCGCTCGGTCAATGCCGCGTGGTCGTGGTCGCAACCGCTGGCGCGGGTGCTGCGCGTGGTTGACGAAGCGCCCGGCGTACGCAGTCTGTGGCTGCGGCCCAACCGGCGCTTTGCCGGATTCCTGCCGGGTCAGCACGTGCTGCTCGAACTTGAGATCGAAGGCATCCGGCAGGGTCGCTGCTTCAGCCTGTCGGATGCGCCGCGTGCCGATGGACTGCTGCGCCTCACCATCCGGCGCCAGCTGGGCGGCGCGGTTTCTTCGGCGGCGCACGCGCTGAAGCCGGGCCAGGTAGTGCGGCTGAGCCAGGCCCAGGGCAGCTTTGCGCCGTCGAACTCCGGCAGCGATCTGCTGCTGGTCAGCGCCGGCAGCGGGGTGACGCCGATGCTGTCCCTGCTGCGTGGGCTGGCCGCTGCGGGATCGACGCGCAACGTGGTCGTGCTGCACGCTGGCCGGAGCCCAGCTGACACGGTGTTTGCCAGGGAACTTCGCGCGTTGGCGGATTCGTGGCCGGCGCTGCGCCTGCACCTGCACTACAGCGACAAGACCGGCCGCTTGAGCACTGCTGCGATCCAGGCTGCGGTGCCGGACTGGGCGCAGCGGGAGACGCTGTTATGCGGTCCGGCCGGGCTGATGCAGATGGTCGAACGGATGTACGCCGATGCCGGCTGCAGCGAGCAGTTGCACAGCGAGCGGTTTGGGCGGTCACCAGCGCCAATCGACCCGGGCGCCACCGCTCATGTCGTCTCCACCGATATGGCGAAACGAGTGTTCACAGCGCGGGCTGGGCAAAGCCTGCTCGACGCCGCGGAGACGGCCGGTCTGAGCCCGCGCTTCGGCTGCCGCAAGGGCATCTGTCGCACCTGCCAGTGCCGCAAGCGCAGCGGCAGCGTGCGCAACCTGCTCACCGGCCAGCTGTCGGGGCCGGGCGACGAGCTGATCCAGCTTTGCATCTCGACGCCGCACAGCGCTGTCGAGCTCGCCCTTTGAACCCCAGGAGACTGCCCGCATGAGCACCAAGACCCATCTTGACCCGATTGCGCTGCAAGCCTTCGAGACCGAGCTGAACGCGATTCGCAGCGCGGTGCTGGCCGCTATCGGCGATCGCGACGCGCAGCACATCCGCCGCATGCAGCGCGTCGCCCAGGCCTCGGCCATTGCCGGGCGCAGCCTGCTGATGTTTGGCTGGGGGCCAATCAGCTGGGTGCTTGGCGTGCTCAGCCTGGCGTTAGCCAAGATCGTCGAGAACATGGAGATCGGACACAACGTCATGCACGGCCAGTACGACTGGATGAATGATCCGGCGTTGAACTCGCAGACTTACGAGTGGGACATCGTCTGCGACGGCGATCACTGGCGGCATTCGCACAACGTTGAGCATCACGACCACACCAACATTCTCGGCAAGGACCACGATTTCGGCTACGGCATGCTGCGTCTCACCGCTTCCCAACGCTGGTCGCCGGCGACACTGCTGCAGCCGCTGTGGTACGCGCTGCTGGCGGCCAACTTCCAGTGGGGCGTGGCGGTGCATGACATCAAGATTGGCCGCTTCCTGAAAGGCCGGATGGGTCGGGAGGAATTCCGCCAGCGGATGCGGCCGTTCCTGCGCAAGGCCGGTCGGCAGCTGTTCAAGGACTACCTGCTGTTCCCGGCGCTGGCCTTCTGGCAGTGGCCGCGGGTACTGCTGGGCAACCTGATTGCGAATCTGATCCGCAACCTCTGGACCAATGCGATCATCTTCTGCGGCCACCTCACCGAACACGTCCAGACCTACACCCGTGCGGAGGTCGAGGGCGAGACCCAGGGTCAGTGGTACCTGCGGCAGATTCAGGGCTCCAGCAACCTCGAGGGCGGGCGCTGGTTTCACCTGCTGACCGGTCACTTGAGCCACCAGATCGAACACCACCTGTTCCCCGATCTGCCGGCTCCCCGCTACGCCCAGATCGCGCCGCAGGTGCGCGAGATATGTCGCCGCTATGGCGTGCACTACAACAGCGGCGGCTTCTGGCGGCAGTATGCCGGCGTGCTTGGACGCATTGTCCGCCATGCCATTCCCGAGCGGCGGCAGACTCAACCCGTCGCGGGGTGAAGGCGACTCCGCACTGTTGCTGCAGTTTCAGCATGAAACTGCGGGAGAAATGCAGCGCTTGGCCGGTGCAAAGCGGCCCGATGGCCGTTCAAGCTAGTATTGTCTTCACGCCTTTCCGGTCGGGGGACCAGCCCATGGTTTTTTCGTTTCGTGTCGTCTTCTGTCTTGCATTCGCCTTGGCCCTCGTGGTGATCGCTCCGAGTCCGGTGGCCGCACAGGCAGGCAGCCAAGTGGAGCAGCTGTTGGCGCGTGCCAAAGCGGCGCAGGCTGCCGGCAACCTGTTTGATCCGGCAGACGAGAACGCCTATGCACTGTTCATCGAGCTGACCGAGCAAGACAACGCCGCTCTGGATCCCAAGGTGCGTCGCCTGAGTGACTCGATGTCCGGCAGCGGACCGCTGCAGCAAGCCCAGTACGCGCTCAACGAGATGTTTCGCCCAGGGCTCGCGCGCGTTGAGCAGGCGCTCACCAACGGTGAACTGGTCGATGCCGGGCGCATCATCAGCATGCTTGAGAAGACCCAGCCCACGTCCCCGACCGTCGAGCGCTACCGGGGCAATCACACCAAGGCGCTGAGTGCCGCGCGCGAGGGGTTGCGCAGCACCGATCCTGAGACACTGCCGGCGTTGATGAGCAGCCGCCCGCCGGTGTATCCGCCGCGCGCGCAGCGGCAGGGCACCACTGGCTGGGTGCACATGGGCTTCACCATCGGCGCCGATGGCAAGGTCAGCCAGATCAAGGTGCTGGCTGCCGAACCGCTGGGCGTCTTTGAGCGGGAGTCGATCAAGGCCCTCGAGCAATGGCAGTTCGAGGCCGGCAGACAGATGCGGGCGCAGCAGCGCTTCGACTTCACTCTCGACGAGTAAGCCAAACCCGGCGCCTGCCGGTCGCGGCTCCGGCGGCGGTTCGCCGATTCAGCTCGATCCGAGGTCGAACCAGGTCGCCTTGAGCTCGGTGTACTTCTCGAACGCGTGCAGCGATTTGTCGCGGCCGTTGCCGGACTGCTTGTAGCCGCCGAACGGCGCCGTCATGTCGCCACCGTCATAGCAGTTGACCCAGACGCTGCCGGCGCGCAGGCGACGCGCGGTGTGGTGGGCGCGACTCAGGTCGCGGGTCCAGACGGCGGCGGCCAGTCCGTACGGGCTGTCGTTGGCGATCTGGATGGCCTCGTCGGCGCTGTCGAATGGAATGGCCGCCAGCACCGGCCCGAAGATCTCCTCACGGGCGATCGTCATGTCGGGTCGCACATGCTCGAACACGGTCGGCTCGATGTAGTAGCCGCCCGAATCGGCAAGGGCGCGGGCGCCTCCCAGCGACAGCGTCGCACCCTCGCGCTGGCCACTCTCGATATAGCCGAGCACGCGTTCCATCTGCGCTGCGTCAACGATAGCGCCCATCGGCGTGTCGGGATCCAGCGGATGTCCCGGCTGCATGCGGACGCTGGCGTCGCGGACCAGGGCCATGAAGGTGTCGAAGACTGGGCGCTCCACCAGTAGCCGCGAGGCCGCGGTGCAGACTTCGCCCTGGTTGTAGAAGATCCCGCTGGCCGCCGCCGCGGCCGCTGCCTCCAGATCCGGTGCGTCTGCGAACACCAGATTGGGACTTTTGCCACCGCACTCCATATAGGCACGCTTCATGTTGGAGCGCCCGGCACACTGCAGCAGCAGCTTGCCGACCGCCGTTGAGCCGGTGAAGACCAGACCATCGACGTCCATGTGCAGCGCCAGCGGTTCGCCGGTTTCGGCACCAAAGCCCGGCAGCACATTCAGCACGCCGTCTGGAAGGCCGGCTTCAATGCCAAGCTCGGCAATGCGCAGGGCGGTCAGCGGCGACTTCTCTGATGGCTTGAGAATCACCGAATTGCCAGTTGCGAGCGCCGGGGCGATCTTCCAGCTGGCCATCAGCAGCGGAAAATTCCACGGCACGATGGCAGCGACGACACCCAGCGGTTCGCGGGTGATCAGGCCAAGTTCCTGGCGGCCGGTCGGCGCGACCTCACCGTAAATCTTGTCTACCGCTTCGGCGGTCCAGCGCAGGCAGCGTACTGAGGCCGTCACGTCGACCGCCAGGCTGTCGCGGATCGGCTTGCCCATGTCCAGGGTTTCCAGCAGCGCGAGCTCCTCCGCATGCTGTTCGAGCAGTTCGGCGAATCGCAGCAGTACCCGCTTGCGCTGCACCGGCGACGCCTCCGACCAGCTGCCGGCCTCGAATACCCGCCGCGCTGCGCGGACCGCCCGCTCCACATCTTCGCTGCCACAGCGGGCGATCGGGGCGAGGCGGGTGCCGTCTATAGGGCTGATGCAGTCGAACGTGCGGCCGTCAACGGCGTCGACGTGGCGACCGTCGATGAACGCCTGGGTGCGCAACGTCAGAGCGCTGGCGCGGGACTGCCACTCGGCGCGGCTGGGGAAGGTGGCCATGGTGGCGTCCTCGGGTTCTAGAACGTGGGTGGCGTGCTGGCGCTGATGATGATGGCCGGTTCATCGCCAACGTTGCGAAAGCGGTGCGGCGTAGGGCTTTCGAAGTAGTAGCCCTCGCCTGCGCCGAGTGTCCGGATGTGGTCCCCCACGGTGATCTCGACCCGACCCTGTACGACCACGCCGCCCTCTTCCCCGGCGTGCTTGAGCAGGTCCTCTCCGGTATCTGCGCCGGCCGGCATGACCTCGCGGAGGATGCACATGCGGCGCTGCTGGTGACGTTGGCCAACCAGGTAATAGTGCAGGTCGGCGCTGCCAAGGTCGGGCTGGGCGCCGGCACCGTAGAACGGCCCGCTGTCGGATTCAGGCTCGATATCCAGGGTGAAAAAATCGCCCAGCGAGATTGGAATGCCGTCGAGCACTTTCTTCAGTGACCCGATCGACGGGCTGACCTTGTTCTGCTCGATCAGCGAGATGGTGCTGTTGGTCACGCCCACCCGCTTGGCCAGCTCGCGCTGACTTAGGCCTTTGGCCTTGCGGATCGCCTGCAGGCGGGCGCCAACGTCCATCGGGGGATGCGCTCCTTAGCGTGTGCGGGTGATGCCGGATATTGAACGCAGCATGCGGTTTTTGGCCAAAGAATGCGTGAAAGGCGCGCCATTTGTAAAGTTTACTCAACGCTGCTAGCGTTCCCACCTCTGACCTTCCGACCCGCCGCCATGACTCACGTCGCCGCTTCCCTTGCCAGCACGCCTGCATTCGAGGCAACGCCGGCCACTGGAATGGGCGCGTTCTGGATGCCGTTCACCGCCAACCGCCAGTTCAGGCAGCGGCCGCGTCTGCTGGTCAGCGCACGGGGCATGCACTACCGCAGCGATGACGGTCGCGAAATCCTTGATGCGACGGCTGGGCTGTGGTGCTGCAACGCCGGGCACGCACGGCCAAAGATTGTTGAAGCGGTGGCACGCCAGATTGCCACCATGGATTTCGCCCCGGCCTTCCAGATGGCGCATCCACTCGCCTTCGAGCTGGCCGAGCGGCTGGCCGATCTCGCCCCGGAGCCGCTCAAACACGTGTTCTACACCTGCTCCGGCTCGGAGTCGGTCGATACGGCGCTGAAGATCGCGCTTGCCTATCACCGGGTTCGCGGCGAGGGCCAGCGCACCCGTCTGATCGGACGCGAGAAGGGCTACCACGGGGTCGGCTTCGGCGGCATCTCGGTCGGTGGCTTGCCCAACAATCGCAAGGCCTACGGTCCGCTGTTGCCCGGTGTCGATCACCTCCGACACACGCTGGACATCGAACGCAATGGCTACTCCAAGGGCCTGCCAGCGCACGGCATCGAACTGGCCGAGGATCTTGAACGGCTGGTCACGCTGCACGATGCCTCGACGATCGCGGCGGTCATTGTCGAGCCGCTGTCGGGATCGGCCGGCGTGATCCTGCCGCCGATCGGCTATCTGGAGCGCCTGCGGGCAATCTGCGATCGCCACGGTATCCTGCTTATTTTCGACGAAGTCATCACCGGCTTTGGCCGCATCGGGCACGCCTTCGGCGCGCAGCGCCTGGGCGTGGTGCCGGACCTGATGACCACCGCCAAGGGCTTGACCAACGGCTGCGTGCCGATGGGTGCGGTGTTTGCATCGCGCGCCATCCACGATGCCTTCATGCACGGTCCGGCCGGCGTCATCGAGCTGTTTCACGGCTATACCTACTCCGGCCATCCGGTGGCGTGCGCCGCTGCGCTGGCAACGCTCGACACCTACGCTGAGGAAAGCCTGTTTGAACGCGCACTCGAGCTTGGCGATGACTGGCAGGAAGCGCTGCATGGTCTGCGCGGCCTCCCTAATGTCATCGATATCCGCAACCTCGGACTGATCGGCGGCATCGAGCTGGCAGCGCGCCCCGGAGCCCCCGGCGCACGTGCCTACGAGGTGTTCACCCGCTGCTTCCACGACAAGGGTCTGCTGATCCGCGTTACCGGCGACATCATCGCCCTCTCGCCACCGCTGATCATTGAGCGCGATCATATGGCGACGATCGTTGGCCGACTGGCCGAGGCGATCAGCGAAACCGCCTAGGGCTTGCACGCCCCGGCGCACCCTGTCCGACCCTCACAGCGAGTGACCTAGTCATGCTTATCGGCGTACCGAAAGAGATCAAGAACCACGAATACCGGATCGGCCTCACTCCGGCTGGCGCTCGCGAGCTGGTTCGGCACGGCCACCAGGTGCTGGTGCAGCGGGATGGCGGACGTTCGATTGGCCTGACCAATGAGATGTACGAAAAAGCTGGCGCCGAGATCGTCGATGATGCACCCGAGATTTTTGCGCGCGCGCAGATGATCATCAAGGTCAAGGAGCCGCAGCCGGGCGAGTGCGCGATGCTGCGTGAAGGCCAGGTCCTCTACACCTACCTGCATCTGGCGCCTGATCCGGAGCAGACCGCTGCGCTGGTGAACTCCGGCTGCACCGCCATCGCCTATGAGACCGTCACCGACCGCAAGGGCGGTTTGCCGCTGCTGGCGCCGATGAGCGAAGTGGCCGGGCGCATGTCGATCCAGGCCGGCGCCCATGCGCTGGAACGCGCGCAGGGTGGCTCTGGCGTGCTGCTTGGCGGCGTGCCTGGCGTGACGCCGGCCGAGGTGCTGGTGATCGGCGGTGGCGTGGTCGGCATCAACGCGGCGCGCATGGCGATGGGCCTCAACGCGCGGGTGACGATTCTGGATCGCTCGCTGGACCGGCTGAAGTACCTCGACGAGCTCTACGGCGACCGGATCACTACCATCTATTCGACCCTGGATGCGATCGAGGAGCGCCTGTCCTACTCCGACCTGGTGATTGGCGCGGTGCTGATCCCGGGTGCAGCGGCGCCCAAGCTGGTGTCGCGCGCGCAGCTGGCGCTGATGAAGCCCGGTTCGGTGCTGGTCGACGTCGCGATCGACCAGGGCGGCTGTTTTGAGACGTCGAAGGCGACCACCCACCAGACGCCGACCTACGAGGTCGACGGCATCATCCATTATTGCGTTGCGAACATGCCCGGCGGCGTGGCCCGCACCTCGACCTTCGCGCTGACCAACGCAACCCTGCCGTTTGCCCTGCAGCTGGCCGACAAGGGAGCGCGGCGGGCAATGCTCGAAGACGAGCACCTGCGCAACGGCCTGAACGTGCATGGCGGCAAGATCACGTTCGACGCGGTGGCGCGCGATCTCGGCTACATCTACGTGCCCGCCGCGCAGGCGCTGGGTTGAGTCATTCGCTGGTCCCAGAGGTAGCTGTCATGAACGCTGTCGCCGCCGCTATATCCGCGCCGTCCAATGCCACGCCGCCGGCCCTGATTCCGCATTTCATCGCCGGTCAGGCGGTGGTGGGCGGCAGCGGTCGCCACGGCGAGGTATACAACCCGGCGACTGGCGCCCTGACTGGCCGCGTGGCTTTGGCTTCGGCCAGTGAGGTCGCGCAGGCCGTTGCGGCTGCGCGCGCGGCCTTTCCGGCCTGGGCGGCAACACCGCCGTTGGTCCGGGCGCGGGTCATGTTCCGGTTTCGCGAACTGCTGGAGCGCAACGCCGATCAGATCGTCGCGCTGATCAGCGCCGAGCACGGCAAGGTGCTGTCGGATGCGCGCGGCGAGCTGACCCGCGGCATGGAAGTGGTTGAGTTCGCCTGCGGTATCCCGCAGCTGCTCAAGGGCGAGCAGTCGATCAACGTCGGCACCGGCGTGGATTCCTGGAGCGCCCTGGCGCCGCTTGGCGTGGTGGCCGGCATCACGCCGTTCAACTTCCCGGCAATGGTGCCGATGTGGATGTTTCCGGTTGCCATCGCCTGCGGCAATTGCTTCATCCTCAAGCCGTCCGAGCGCGACCCCTCGGTGGCCAATCTGCTGGCCGAACTGCTGCAGCAGGCCGGACTTCCCAGCGGCGTTTTCAACGTGGTTCACGGCGACAAGGAGGCGGTCGACGCCCTGCTCGACGCGCCCGACGTGGCCGCGATCAGCTTCGTCGGCTCCACCCCGATTGCCGAATACATCTACGCCCGCGGCAGCGCCAACGGCAAGCGCGTGCAGGCGCTGGGCGGCGCCAAGAACCATCTGCTGGCGATGCCTGACGCGGATCCCGAGCAGGTTGCTCAAGCCCTGCTTGGCGCGGGCTTCGGCTCCGCCGGCGAACGCTGCATGGCGATCTCGGTTGCGGTGTGCGTGGGTGAGCAGACGGCCGACCGGCTGGTCGCTGCGCTGGCGCCGCTGGTCGCCGCCCTGAAGGTTGGGGCCGGCAACGACCCGACGGCCGAGATGGGTCCATTGGTGACCAGCGCGCATCGCGACAAAGTGCGCGGCTACGTCGATCAGGGCGTGCGCGAAGGCGCCGAGCTGGTGGTCGACGGTCGCGCGCTGCAGGTCGATGGCCACCCGGACGGATTCTTCCTCGGGCCCTGCCTGTTCGACCGCGTGACCTCGTCAATGCGGATCTGGCGCGAAGAGATTTTCGGCCCGGTGCTGTGCGTGGCGCGGGTGCCCGACTTCGAATCGGCGCTGGCCCTGATCGGCGCCCACGAGTACGCCAACGGCACCGCGATCTTCACCAACGACGGCGCCGCGGCGCGGACGTTTGCGCAGCGCGCGGAGGTCGGCATGGTGGGCATCAACGTGCCCATTCCGGTGCCGATGGCGTTCCACAGTTTCGGCGGCTGGAAGCGCTCACTATTCGGACCGCTGCATATGCATGGACCCGATGGCGTACGCTTCTACACCCGCATGAAGACCGTCACCGCCCGCTGGCCGGGAGGCGTCCGACAGGTCGCCGAGTTCGTGATGCCAACCATGAAGTAGACCCTCGCGGCTGATTGCCGCGACCGCCATACCGGTGACTCTCGTCCCGGCACCCGTGCTGTCAGCGGTGATGGAATGACGAGTGGACTTCACGCCCGGAGCCCACCATGACCCTGCCGCCCACGCTCGTTGCTCCTCCGCCCACTGATCTTGCGTTCACCCGCAGCACGCCCTACGGCACGGTTGCCGAGGCGACTTGGTCCGGCGCGCTCAGCTTCATGCGCCGCCGCTACAGCCGGGCACTCGACGGTGTCGATGTGGCGGTGGTCGGCGCGCCGTTTGACCTCGCCACCACCCATCGCCCCGGCAGCCGGTTCGGGCCGCGCGCGGTGCGCGAGGCCTCGACCATGCTGGCCTGGGCGCCGCCGGACGGTTGGGACTTCGATCCGTTCGAGCGTCTGGCGGTCATCGACTACGGTGACATCGGCTTTGACAGCGGACGGCCGGCCGACATACCGGACGTCCTTTCGGCTGCGTATGCGCCGCTGGTGCAGGCGGGCGTGCTGCCGTTGACGCTGGGCGGCGACCACTTTGTAAGCTTTCCGGTGCTGCGGGCGCTGGCGGCGCGCGACGGGCCGCTGGCGCTCATTCACTTCGACGCGCATTCCGATACGTGGGCAGATGAGGAAGGCCGGATCGATCACGGCACCATGTTCTTTCACGCCGCCCGGCTCGGCTACGTCGATCCGTCCTGCTCGATTCAGCTGGGCATGCGCACGCGCAATCCGCAGACCCATGGCTATCAGGTGCTGGACGCCCGCTGGATGCACCAGCACGGCATGCCGGCCTGCATCGAGGCGATCCGTGCGCGGGTCGGCCAGCGGCCCTGCTACGTCAGTTTTGACATCGATTTTCTGGAGCCGGCCTGCGCACCCGGCACCGGTACCCCGGTCATCGGCGGCTTTGGCACGGTGCAGGCGCTGCAGCTGGTGCGCGGCCTTGCCGGCCTCGATATCCGCGGAATCGACGTGGTCGAAGTGGCGCCAGCCTACGATCACGCGGGCATCACCGCGCTGGCGGCCGCATCGATGGCGCAGGAGCTGCTGTGCGCGCACGCGGCGCGCTTTCCGGATCGACCGCTTCGCGGTTGACGCGATCTAGCCCGCCTGTTTCATGAATCTCGCGCGCCCTCGCTTGTCGCTTGACCGCGCAAGGGACTACCTCAGTCGGTCGTATGGCCCGCTACGCCGCTCCTTCGGAAAATCGCCTGTGCGAACAACATCCTGCGCGATCATCGCGCGAATTCATGAAACATGCGGGCTAGCAGCGACCGATGCGATACTTCGTCCATGAGCAAGTCTGAAACCACCCCCACGGCCGACTTCGGATACCGCGAGGTCGGGCGCGACGAGAAAGTCAAGCTGGTCGGCAAGGTGTTCACGTCGGTCGCGCACAACTATGACGTGATGAATGACCTGATGAGCTTCGGCCTGCATCGGGTCTGGAAGCGCTATTTCGTGGCCACCAGTGGCGTCAAGCGCGGTGACCGCGTGCTGGATCTGGCCGGCGGTACTGGCGACATTGCCGCCTTGCTGCATCCGCGGGTCGGCGACGCGGGTGAAGTGGTGGTGGGTGATATCAACGCTGAGATGCTCAGCGTCGGTCGTGACCGGCTGACCGACCGTGGGCTGGTCCGCGGCCTTCGCTGGCTGCGACTGAACGCCGAGGCGCTGCCGTTTCCCGACGCCAGCTTCGATCTGGCAACCATTGCATTTGGACTGCGCAATGTCACCGACAGGCCGGCCGCGCTGCGTGAGCTACAGCGTGTTCTGAAGGTCGGCGGACGCGCGCTGGTGCTGGAGTTCTCGCAGGTCAAAGCAGCCTGGTTCCGGCCGCTGTACGACTTCCATGGCTTCCAGGTGCTGCCGCGGCTTGGCCAGCTGTTTGCCGGGGACGCCGACAGCTATCGCTATCTGGCCGAGTCGATTCGCAAACATCCGCCGCAGGAGGCGCTGCAGGCGATGATGTCCGAGGCCGGTTTTGCGCGCTGCGACCATCGCAACTTGACTGGCGGAATCGTCGCCATCCATTCAGGCTATCGGGTCTGATTGCGTCTTCGCGAACAGCCCGCAGGACTGGGCACTAGCAGCCCGGCCGACCTAACCCGCATGTTTCATGAACCTCGCGCGCCCTCGCTTGTCTCTTGATCGCGCAGGAGACTGCCTCAGTCGGTCGTATGGCCCGCTACGCCGCTCCTTCGAAAAATCTCCTGTGCGAACAACATCCTGCGCGATTATCGCGCGAATTCATGAAACCGGCGGGCTAAGTCCGGCAGGCTGCTAGCGTCAGAATATTTGTGACAAGCGTCACACTAGCGACGGGCGGCTGCCGGTGCAGCGCCGTCGGTCCCTCGCACGCCTGTCGATCTGCGATCATCGCGGTTCAAAGGCGGTGACCTGCAGTCCCGATGATCGACTCCCAACTGCTATCTGAGCTTCGCACAGCGGCGACCCGCCGGCTGCTGCCTGTGCTCGGCCAGGTGATGGAGAAGACCGACGACGCGCTGTTTGACGTTTGGCAGCAGGGCGCCGCCGGCAGCAGTCAACAGGCGCTGTTTGATGCGCTGCGCGAACTGCGCCGACAGCGCTCGGTGATCGAAGGCGCCGTCGGCGACCGGATCGCCGAAGGCTTCAGTGCGCTCACCCAGGCGCGACGGCCCCGCGAGGATGAGTTTGCCGATGAGCAGCCCGCCGAACTCGAGCTGGGGCTGCTGGATTCGGACGTGCTTGAGGAGCAATTGACCTGTGATCGCCTCGCCACGGCGGTCGAGCGTCGGCATGGTGAGGCGCTTGGGCGGCTAGGTCGCGGACTGGCTCAGCTGGTCGGTCAGGCCGAGATCGCGGCGGCTGATCTGCCGCTCGCGCCGCTCAGGATTGCCCGCGCCTGGCGCGATGCGCTGGCTCCTGTGCTGGAGGCGATCGAATGGCGGCTGGTGGCGCTCAAACATCTGGAGCGCGGCCTGATCAGTGATCTGGGTGGCGTGGTTGACGAGATGTGCCGACTGCTGCAATCGCGCGGTATCGCGATCGCATTGCCGGTGCAGCGGCCACGCCGCGCGGCAATGTCGGCCAGCCCGGGACAGGTCCGGCCCGCGCGCGAGGAGGCCGCCTGGGACGAGGGTCATAACCAGGTGCCACCGCGCGGCGCCAACTCGGAGTTTGGCGCCGAATCGTTTTTCGGTGGCGCATCCATGGGCGGTGGCACTGGTGGAGGAGGAGGCGGCGGTGGTGGTGGCGGTGGCGGTGGCGGCGGCGAAGGCCCCGATCCGGTCTACGAGGCCATGCGCGAGATGTTCGCCGCCTACTTGGGCAACGTCCGCAACGGCAGCATCAACCCCAATCCCGGCGCCGCGGTGGGCAAGCCCGAGCCGGCAGCGCCGCAGACACCCGCCATTGACCCGGCGTCGGCCATTCTGGTGCTCAGCAGGCTGCAGCGACAGCCGACGCCGGCGCTGCTCGCTGCTGTCGATGATCGCGAGGCCGAGCTCGTGGGACTGCTGCGCAACGAGATCGTGCGCACCGCGGTCGCTCTGGGCCGCGCTCCGGTCGGCGCGCAGATGGAGCCGCACGACGAGCAGGCGCTGACCATGGTCGGCATGCTGTTCGACACGCTGATGGATCAGGGCCACTTCAGCCGCGAGGTGCGCGAGCGCCTGGTGCGGCTTTATGTGCCCTACGCCAAGATCGCGCTGCTGGACCGGCGGCTGTTTGCCCACAAGCTGCATCCGGCGCGGCGGCTGCTCAACCTGCTGGCCGAGGCCTGCGATGGCAACGCGGGCGATGCACCGGCCGAGCGGGAGCTGCTGACCAAGGTCTTCTCGGTCAGCGAACGGCTGATCGATGCGTTCGAGGAGGACGTTGCGGTCTTTACCGCAGCCGAGGCCGAGTTCAGCGACTTCCTCAGCCGCCACCGGCGCCGCATCGCACTTGCCGAGCAGCGTGCCGCCGAGGCCCAGCGCGGCCGCGAGCGTCTCGAGGAAGCGCGGCTGGAGGTGACCCTTGAGCTCGACAGCCTGGTCGGCAAGCGCCAGGTGCCCAAACCGATCGGCGAGTTCTTCCGCCGCGATTGGACCCATCACCTGACCATGGTCGCGCTGCGTGACGGGGTTGAATCGGATGCCTTCCGCGACGCCCGCGCGCCCGGCGTGAAGCTTTGGATGGCGCTGCTCGCCTGCGAGACCGGCAGACTGCCGCCGGTGGATCTGGCCGATCAGCTGCTGCCGGCGCTGCGCAGCTCGGGACAAGGCGAAGACGTCGCGCGCGCCAATCTCGCTGATGTGATGGCGGCGCTGCAGACGTCCATTCCAAGGCCACCGGCGCCGACACCGCCGGTACCGAAACCGCCGGATGTTCAACCGTTGGCCGATGAGGCACGGCCGGTCCGACCCGCAGCGTCCCCAGTCAGCGCCAGTCCGCGACCGCCGGATCCGTTGGCGGCGAGACTGCCGACCGGCCCATCCGTCAACGGTCAGGCTTCTGGATCGGTGCCGCCGGTTCGGCCGGCAGCGCCTGCTGGCGCGATTTCACCCGCAGCAGCGGTGGCGCCGGCAATCGAGCGCGTCGCAGTCGACCCGCCGCCGATATTCGAACTGGTGTCCGCAGCGCCCGAGCCGCCGCCACTGGTCAAGACCTCTGCGGCCGTGGAGGGCGATATCCGCCTGAATGCCGACACCAGCCTGGCGCTCCCGGAGCTGGTCGAGCAGGTCAAGCAGCTGACGGTCGGGACGTGGGTGGAGTTTGTCCAGGTCGACGGCTCGATCCAGCCGGCCAAGCTCAGCTGGATCAGCCCAATCTCCTCGCGCATGCTGTTCGTCAACCGCCGCGGTCTGCGCATGTGCACGGTGTCGGCCGAAGAGCTGGCCGCCCTGATGGCCGACAACAAGCTTTCCTTGCGAAAAGTGGATGCCGCGTTCGACCGCGCCATGACCCAGGTGCTCGACCAGCTGCGCACTGGCGCCGCGCCGGCGCCCACCTGAGTCCGGCAGGCTGCTGGCCCGCCGCTCACAGTTCAGTCGGCGCACACCCGGTACGCCTTGAGCAGCGAGATGCGCCCCGCGCGTGCCATTGCCAGCGCCGCCTGGGTGATCGAGACCATGCCGTCGGCAAGCGCCTGCCGGTGGATCCGGCCGGCCTCGGCGCCGGGAACGATCAGCCGGCGCAGGGCCGGCGTGACGCTCAACAATTCGTAGACTGCGCTGCGGCGGAACACCCCGCGGCCACCACAGTTGCTGCAGCCACGACCGGCGTGGAACACCTCGTCGGGCAACACGCCGAGCACGTCACGGATGTGCGGCGCGACCACCTCGGGCACCTTGCAGTGCTCGCAGGTCAGCCGCACCAGTCGCTGGGCCATCACCGCCAGCAGGCTTGCCCGCAGAAGAAAGGCCTCGACCCCGAGATCAAGCAGTCGGGTCACGCTGGTGGCAGCAGTGTTGGTGTGCAGGGTCGATAGCAGCAGATGAGAAGCGTGCAATTGCCAGGCTGATCGCAGCGCTGGGCGCCTGCACCGGCACCACCCGCTGGCGCGACACGAAGTCGAGCGCCGCCATCGAAGCGGAGTCGGTCGCGCCTTCGATGGCGACCGCCACGCAGCCACGCAGACTGAGCAGGGCAACCGCGCGCAGCCGCCGCGCCGAGGCCGCCGGCACCAGCTGCAGCGCCTCGCGGGTCGCTTCGATCTGCTGCAGATTGAGCGAGGGCAGGCCGAGGTCGCAGGCCCGTCCGAAAGCGCTGTCGGCGTTCTCGCCCAGAGTCTCGCGGGCGCCGGACAGATCGATCCGACGGACCGCGGAAAGCCGATCAGGGTCGCCATCGGCGCAGGCGTTGAGCTGGTCGATCAAGTTCTGACGGGTTCGAACAACGCAATTTTCTGGCTTGGGATCTGCGGCACGCGCTGAGGTCTCGCGGTTGGGGCGGAGGGGTTCGGATCACGCGGGCTGGCATTTCCGGCGATACCGGCTGCCGGCGAGATGATCAGAATCAACTTCTGCCCGGGCGCCGCCTGAACTGACGCCTGTGCGGCATGGCGGTAGACTCGGCAGCCGACCCTGACGACCGGACCGTGACCATGCGCCCGCTTCAATTCCTGCTTGTCCTGTTGCTGCCGATCACCGCGCTTGCTCAGGATGACCGTCGGCTTGACGAGCACTCCTATGCCGAGCCCGACAAGGTGGTGATCCGCGATCTCGGCCTGGACCTCAGGATCGACTTCGAACGGAAGGTGTTGCGTGGCAGCGCCGATCTCGCGCTTGAGTGGAAGGACAAGAGCCACCGCACGCTCACGCTCGACAGCCGCGATCTGACCATCCAGAAGGTGCTGGGCAAGCACTCCGACGGCGGCTGGCGTCGACTCGACTGGACGCTTGCCGAGCGCGACCCGATTTTCGGCCAGAAGCTGAGCATAAAGCTGCGTCGACAGTATGCGAGTGTCCGCATCCGCTACGAGACCTCACCTGCCGCCTCCGGCCTGCAGTGGCTGCAGCCGGCGCTGACCGCCGGCAAGCGGCAGCCGTTCCTGTTCAGCCAATCGCAGGCGATCCACGCGCGCTCGTGGGTGCCGCTGCAGGACACCCCTGGCGTGCGCTACACCTACAGCGCGAACGTCGAAACCGACCCGGGCATCGCCGTCCTGATGAGTGCCGACAACATCCCCGACGAGCCGCGCGACGGCAAGTACGTATTCCGCATGCGGCAGCCGATCTCGTCGTACCTGATGGCGATCGCGGCCGGTGATCTGGTTTTCAAGCCGATCTCCGCGCGCGCCGGCGTGTGGGCCGAGCCGGAGACGGTCGACGCCGCGGTGGCCGAGTTCATCGACACCGAAAAGATGATCGAGGTGGCCGAATCGCTGTACGGCCCGTACCGCTGGGAGCGCTATGACCTGCTGATTCTGCCGCCGTCATTTCCGTTTGGCGGAATGGAAAACCCGCGCCTGTCGTTCATCACGCCCACCGTGATCGTCGGCGACAAGAGTCTGGTGGCGCTGATCTCCCACGAGCTGGCCCATTCCTGGTCGGGCAACCTGGTTACCAACGCAAGCTGGAAGGACATGTGGCTCAACGAGGGCTTCACCAGCTATGTCGAGAACCGCATCATCGAGGCGATTTACGGCGAGCCGCAGGCGGCCATGGAAAACCTGATCTCGCAGAACGGGCTGCGCCGCGAGCTGGCGGAACTGGCGCCTGAGCGGCAGCGCCTGCTGCTGCCGGCGATGCCCGGCATCGACCCGGATGAGGCCCTGACCGATGTCGCCTACATCAAGGGCCAGTGGTTTCTGATTTTTCTTGAGCAGCGTTTTGGTCGCGACCGGTTTGACGCCTTTCTGCGCCGCTGGTTCGACGGCTTCGCGTTCCAGGCCGTGAGCAGCAACGACTTTGTCGACTTCCTGCGCGCCGAGCTGCTGCCGCTGGCGCCTGATGCAGTGACCGAGGCCGAGCTGCAGGACTGGCTGCGCGGTGCCGGCGTGCCGGCGTCGGCGCCGGTCAGCGTCTCGACCCGCTTTGACCAGGTCGACCAGCAGCGCAGCCGCTGGCTGGCACAGGAGATTGCGGTCAGCGAAATCGCGTCGGACCAGTGGATCACCCAGGAGTGGGTGCACTTTCTCGAAGCGCTGCCCAGCACGCTGTCGGCCGAGCAGCTGGTTGAGCTGGATGGCCGCTATCGGTTTACCGGCACCGCCAACGGCGAGCTGGCTCAGCGCTGGTATCCGCTGGCCGAGCGCAGCGGCTACTTCGAAGCGCGCCCGGCCATTGCCGAATTCCTGAAGCGGATTGGCAGGCGCAAGCTGGTGATGCCGATCTACACGGCGCTGGCTGAGACGTCCGATGGTCTCGTCTTTGCTCGCAAGGTGTTTGCCGAGGCGCGCACTGGCTACCACCCGATCACCACGGGGTCGATTGAAGCGCTGCTTGAAGCCGCCAAGCCGGCGGCCGCCCCGGCACCCGCAGAGGAGGTGTGAACCGCCGCAGGCGGGCGCGCCAGCGGCGCCGTCGCTGGCTGAATCTGGCGGTTTGCGCCGGGCTTGCCCTGGCTGCGTTTCTACTCGTTGCATTCACGCGCCCCAGCTGGTTTCTGGAGGTCGAATATGCCCGCCTGCGCTGGCTGGGAGGCGCCAGCGAGACGCTGCTTCAGGTCGGCGACCATCGGCTGGAAGTGGTCGAGGCTGGCAGCGGCCGCAACGTGGTGCTGCTGCACGGTTTCACCGGCAGCAAGGAGAACTGGCTGCCGGTGTTCGCCGCACTTGCGCGGAATTACCGGGTGATTGCCCCGGATCTGCCGGGCTGGGGCGGCAGCGAGCGCAAGGTGGGAGTCAACTACGGATTTGCCGACCAGGCGCCGCGGGTCGCCGAGTTGCTGCGTCAGCTCAGTCCTGCGGGCGCACCGGCGGTGCTGGTCGGGCACTCGATGGGCGGCGGAATCGCTGCCATGGTCGCGGCCCGCTACCCCGATCTGGTCGAGCGTCTGGTGCTGGTGGATGCTGCCGGCGTACGTTTTGCGGACAACGACTTTACTCTCGCTATCGGCCGCGGTGAGCATCCGTTCGAAGTCAACGACCGGGCGAGCCTCGACCGGCAGCTGGCGCTGGTCTTCGACCACCCGCCGTGGGTGCCATGGCCAGCCGACCAAGCGCTGATCGCCCAGCGGATCGCCGACCAGCCGTTTGAACGCGAGGTGCTGGATCGCATCGCGCGCCGCGATGAAGCCCTGCAGCCCGGCCTTGAAGCCACCGCCATCGTGGCACCCACTCTGCTGCTGTGGTGCCGCAACGACCGGATCGTCGATGTCAGCGGTGCCAGGCTGTATGCCGAGCGCATTCCCGTTACCCGCACGGTGCTGCTCGATGGCTGCAACCACATGCCGATGATGGAGCAGCCGCAGGCCACGGCGGACGCCCTGCTGCAGTTCATCGGCGACTGAGCCGGAGCCCAGGCGCGGACACCAGCCCGGCGCCGAACGCGTGGCGGCCGCCCCCGCGAGCGTCTAAGCTTCACATCCCGATCATTGGCGGCAGGCGCGGGCCGCAGTCACAGACCGCCTCGGTCGGCGTCTTTACAAACGTAATCGTCAAGCGCACCGCATCCGGGGAGGATGCTCACGATGGACATGTTCCTGAACATCACGCTGTCGTTTCCCACCGTGATCTTCAGCGTTCTGCTGGCGGTGGCGCTGTTCTACTGGCTGCTGGCGATCATCGGGCTGGTCGATCTGGATATTTTCCACATCCACATCGGCCATGGCCCGGATGTCGATGGCATGGAACTCGGCGGCGTCACGGGGCTGCTGATGAAAGTTGGCCTGGATGGCGTGCCACTTACGTTGATACTCAGTGTGGTGACCCTGCTGGCGTGGCTGATCAGCTATTTCGCTGGCTTTTTCCTGCTGCAGCATCTGCCTTGGGACGTGTTGCGCTACGGCCTAGGTGCAGGTGCCGCCGTGCTGGCCGTGGTCATCGCGCTGCCTTTCACTGGCCTGCTGCTGCGGCCGTTCCGCAGTTTGTTCGCCAAGGTCAGGCCGGTTGACAGCGTGTCGCTGCTGAGTGAGGTCGCTGTGGTGCGCAGTCCGGTGGTAACCCTGGCGCAGGGCAGCGCTGAGGTCAACAACGGCGGCGCCGGGCTGATTCTGCAGGTGCGCGCCGAGCCGGGCCGATTCGTGCGCGGTGATCGTGTGGTGCTGGTGGAGTACATCGAGTCAACCAACGCCTATCGCGTGATCGCGGAAGGCGGCCCGAAAGAATAGTGCAGGAACAGGTCTGGGTTGTTCGCGGTTGACTGCGACCGCCATTGCAATTGTGGTGACCATTATTTTCGCTCCGGAGTCTTCGTCATGAACACCGCCGTGCTGCTGCCTGTGCTGATCACGTTCGTCAGCGTCATTGTCGTCATCTTTGGCCTGTTCGGCCTGTTCAAGGCCTTCTACATCAAGGTCCCGCAGGGCACCGCGCTGATCGTCAACGACATGTCGCCCATGCCCAAGGTGCACTTCACCGGGGCGCTGGTGTATCCGGTGATCTACAAGAAGGAGTTCATGAAGATCTCCCTGATCACGCTGGAGGTTGACCGGCGTGGCAAGGACGGGCTGATCTGCAAGGACAACATGCGCGCCGACATCACCGTGGCCTTCTACCTGCGCGTCAACGAGACCCAGCAGGACGTGCTCAAGGTGGCCAAGGCGATTGGGGTGGATCGGGCGTCCGAGAAGGGCGCGGTGAATGAGCTGTTCAACGCCAAGTTCTCCGAGGCGCTGAAGACGGTCGGCAAGAAGATCGACTTCGTCAATCTGTTCGAGAACCGGCAGGAGTTCCGCGACCGCATCGTCGAGGTGATTGGCAACGACTTGAATGGCTACGTGCTTGAAGACGTGGCGATCGACTATCTCGAGCAGACGCCGAAGTCCTCCCTCGATCCGCACAATATTCTGGACGCCGAAGGCATCCGCAAGATCACCGAGCTGACCGCCCGGCAGAACGTCATCACCAACGAGCTTGAGCGCAACGAAGAGCTGGCGATCACCAAGAAAAACGTCGAGACCAAGGAAGCGCTGCTGGCGCTCGCCCGTCAACAGTCCGACGCCGAGGCCAAGCAGCAGCGCGAGATCGCCATCATCCAGGCGCGCGAAACCGCCGAAACCCTGAAGGTCCAGCAGGAGGAGCGACTGAAGTCCGAGCAGGCGCGCATCTCGGTGCAGGAGCAGCTCGACATCCGCGAGCAGAACCACCAGCGCGAAGTCGAAGTGGCCGATCAGAACCGCCAGCGTGCGGTGGTCATCGAGGTCGAAAAGGTGACCCGTGCGAAGGCGCTGGAAATCGTCTCGCGCGAGCGCGAAGTAGAGCTGCAGAAGATCGACAAGGAGAAGGCGCTGGAAATCCAGCGCAAGGAAATCGCCAACGTGGTGCGCGAGCGCATCGCGGTGGACAAGACGGTGGCGCAGGAGGAGGAGCGCATCAAGGAGGTGCGCGAGGTGTCGGAGGCCGACCGCAACAAGCAGGTCGCCATCCTCAATGCGCAGGCGCTGGCCGAGGAAGAGCTGGTGCGCCAGGTCAAGCAGGCTGAAGCCGACGAGACCAAGTCGCGGCACAAGGCGGTCGAAATCACGGTGACGGCACAGGCCGAGCTGGAGGCCGCCGGCAAGCACGCCGAGGCGAAGAAGAAGCTCGCCGAGGGCATCGAGGCCGAGCGCGCGGCGCCGGGCCTGGCGGATGCGCGGGTCCGTGAAGTGACGGCGGCAGCGATGGAAAAGGAGGGGCTGGCCGAAGCCAAGGTGGTTGCCGAAAGACTCGTTGCCGAAGCGCGCGGCGAGCAGGAAAAGGGCTTCGCGCAGGCGCGGGTGATCGAGGCGCAGGCGGAAGCCAAGCAGAAGGAAGGCCTGGCCGAAGCCAAGGTGCTGGAGGAAAAGCTCGGCGCCCAGGCGCGCGGTGACGCGCATCTGGCCAATGCCAAGGCATTGGCGATCCGCGAGGTTGGTTCAGCGGAAGCCAGCATCATGCTGCAGAAGTACGAGGCTGAGGCGCAGGGTCTGGGCAAGAAGTTCGCTGCGCTCGATGAGCTGAGCGATGGCGCCCGCGCCCACGAAGAGTTCCGCATGCAGCTCGAGAAGAGCTTCGAGCAGGCGATGGCCGGCATCGCGGCAAACAAGGAAATCGCCCGCGATCAGGCCGACGTGCTGGCCGCCGCACTGTCCAAGGCGAAGGTCGACATCGTTGGCGGCAGCGGCGAGTTCTTCGAGTCGTTCGCCAAGGCGCTGTCGGTTGGCAAGGCGATCGAAGGGGTAGCCGGCAAGAGCCCGGTGGTGCAGGAGCTGCTGGCGAAGTTCATGGGTGGCAAGCCGGCGGCGTCCGCTGGCAGTGAGTCGACACCGGAGTAGTTGCGGTGTTGAACCGCAGAGCTGGGAGCTGGGGGCTGGGGGCTGGGGTGCAAGCCCCGGCGCTTCCGCCGCGCCGGCTTTGCCACGTCCGGCCGCGCCGAGCCCGCTCGCTGGTCGCAAACTCGCCGCAGTCCGCGCAGCCTGCGCCCCATCCCCCAGTCCCCAGCCCCCAGTCCCGCTCTATCCACACGCAAGCCTGCGGCCGACCTCCCCATGTCTGACCCCACCCAGCAAACCGACCAGGCCGTCGCCGAGGGCGGCGCCTATGAGGTGCTGCGCAAGCGGCTGATCGAGCAGGGCGGGCGGCTGCGCGGCATTGCCGAATCGCTCAACGTGCAGCGTCTGGCCGAGTTCGGCAGCAGCCAGATGGCGGCGATCGGGCGGCTCCGGGTGCGCACCGAAAACAATTGCGTGCCGCGCGATCTGGTGCAGGTCGGGGACTGCCTGCTGTTTGGCTACAACGTGTTCATCGGTCTCAAGCGTGAGACCCAGATCGAAGACGTGTTTTCGCTGTATCGGCTGGTCGAGGGCGCTGAGGGCTACGACGTCGAGCCAGTGCCGCTGGCCGGCAGTTTTCTTGCCGCCGACAGCTTTGCGCAGGACTTCCGCGAGCTGTACGCGTATTACAAGAACACCCGTCTGCTGCAGCTGGTGCGGCGCGACGGCGCCCTGCTGGCGGCGTTCCAGATTGGCGAGCGGATCACCGACATGCGGGTGTTCCGCTGGAGCGTGGCGCCCGACGGGCAGATCCGCTACGTCGACAACCGCGGCGAGCGCGACATCGCGCTGCCGCCGGCGTACGACTTCGAGTGGACCCGGGCCAACCGCGAGCACTTGGTCGAGGGGCGCTTCCCGCACCTCAACATCCTCGATCAGGTGTTCGTCGAGACGATCGGCGGCGACCTGACGATCAAGATCGAGAACAACACCGGGGATGGACTGGGCATCTACCGCGAGGCGGTGGTCGATCAGACCCAGTCGCTGGACGACGCCAAGGTCGACTTCGCCCGCGTCGGCAGTCTGGTGCTGCTGCGCATCCAGCCCTACCGCGAAGAGCAGTGGCGCTATCTGGCCTTCAACACGCTGACCCGCACGGTGCTGCGGATCGACGCCATCGGCCAGGCCTGCGTCCAGCTGCCGGAAGATCACGGCATCGTTTTTCCCGGCGGCTACCTGCTGCAGAACGGCGAGTACAAGACCTTCGAGCGGCCGATGGCCGGCATGCGCTTCAAGCGGGCGCTGCGTTCGCCCAACGGCGAGGACGTGCTGTACGTCTTCTACGAGCCAGAGGAGGGCCGTAGCGCGCTGTTCACCTACAACCTGATCGAGCGCCGCCTGCAGACGCCAATCTTTGGCCACGGCCATGCCCGGCTCGAAGATGGCCGCATGGTGATCTTCAGCGCCGAGAGCAGCGAGCCGACCCGGGTGCATCCGATGCAGGTCTGGCAGACGCCGTTCTACAGCGATGTGCACGCCGCCAACCGGCCAACCGGGACCAGCTTCATGGGCCGGATTGGCAATGCCGAGCTGGTCCGCGGCGTGTCCGATCTGCTCTCCCTGAGCCGCGAGATCGACGCCGAGCAGGTGTCGATGCAGCGCTATGAACAGCTCGCGCACAGCGCCCGCCGACTGTTCGACCTGCACCACTGGTTGGCCGATGCCAATGTGCCCGACATTGCGCCGCTGCTGCGCGATATCGCGGCCAGCGGCGAGGCGGTGCTGGACGAGTTCGAGAAAGTGGAAGGTATCCGCCGACAGTCGTCGCGAGCCTTGGGTGAGGCGCAGACCCGCCAGCGAGAGCTGCTCGAGCAATCGCATCCAGACCGCTTCGAGCGCGTCGAAGACCATGTGGCCGCGCTGAACGCGCTGACCACCCAGCGCGGCCATCTGCTGACCATCCGCGACTACCGCTACATCGATGTCGCGCTGATTGACGCGCTGGAAGTCGACGTGCAGGCCGCACACGCGCGGGTCTCACAGGCCACCGGCGCATTCCTCGCCGGCGACCGCGCCCTGCAGCCCCTGAACGAGCAGCTGCGCGCGCTCGACGCCAAGGCCCAGACCGCGGTCGGCGTCAGTCAGCTGGCCGAGCCGTTGGCGCAGATGGCGGCAATGGCGGCCAATCTCGACATGCTGGCGACCCTGATGGCCGGTCTGCAGATCGATGATGCGGCGCAGCGCACGCGGATCGTGGAGGCGATTTCGGAGCTGTACGCGCGGCTCAACCAGGCGCGTGCGCGCGGCGAGCAGCGCCGCAAGGCGCTGGGATCGAGCGAGGCGATCGCGCAATTCGGCGCCCAGTTCACCCTGTTTGGTCAGAGCCTCACCGCGGCGCTCGGCTTGGCCACCGATCCGGAGCGGTGCGACGAGCAGCTGTCGCGCATCCTGGTCCAGCTGGAGACGCTGGAGAGCCAGTTCGGCGAGCACGAGCAGTTTCTGGGCGACATCCAGACCAAGCGCGAGGAGCTGCTGGAGGCGTTTGAGGCGCACAAGCAGGCGCTGCTGGACGAGCGTCAGCGCAAGGCGCAGGCGGTGCAGGATGCTGCCCAGCGCATTCTCGGCGGCTTTGCCCGGCGCACCGCGCGGCTGGCCAGCAGCGACGAGCTGAATGCGTTCTTTGCCGGCGACCCGCTGATCCTCAAGCTGCGCGAGCTGATCGGCCGCCTGCGGGCGCTCAACGACAGCGTCAAGGCGGATGCCATCGAGGCGCGCCTGAAGGGCGCCCGCGATCAGGCAGTGCGCGCGCTGCGCGACAAGACCGAGCTGTTCGAGGGCGACGGCAGCGTCATCAAGCTCGGCCCGCGGCACCGCTTCAGCGTCAACACGCAGGAGCTCGACCTTACCCTGATGGCGCGTGGCGACACGCTGTGCCTGCACCTCACCGGCACCGACTACCTCGAGCCGCTGCAGCGTCCCGAACTGGAAGCGCTGCGCGACTACTGGTCGGTCAGTCTGGAGTCCGAATCCGAGCGTCTGTCGCGCGCCGAGTATCTGGCGGCGGCGCTGCTGGAGTCGGCGCAGGCGGGCCAAGACGGACTCAGCATCGACCGGCTGCGCCATCAGCTGGGTGAGCCCGATGCACTGAACCGGACGCTGCGCGAGTTTGCCGCACCGCGCTATCGCGACGGCTATGAGAAAGGCATCCATGACCACGATGCCGCGCTGATCCTGCGCCACTGGCTGCCGCTGCGCGACAGCGCCGGCACGCTTACCCATGCACCGCAGGCGCGCGCCTGGGCGGTGATTGCCTGGTCGCAGCTGCAGAGCGGCATGGACGCGGCGCTGTGGCCGCAGCGTGCGCGGCAGGCGCGGCAGATGCGCGAGCTGCTCGGCAGCGCGGTGGGCCAGACCGCGCTGGCCCGCGAGATCACCGACCAGCTCCTGGCCTTCGCCAAATCCAACGCACTGCCGGAGCTGGTTCCGAGTGCGGCGGCGGCCGCCGCCTATCTGGTCGACGAACTGTCCGCCGAGCACCCGCAGTTCGTTTTCAGCAAGTACGCCCGCGAGCTGGCGACGCGTCTGCGGCAGCAGCTGGACGGCGGCCATCGATGGGCCGAGTTGCAAACCACGCTGGAGCACCTGGGCGGCCGACTGGCGGCGCGCTGGGCGCTGCTGACGCAGTGGCTGCAGGCCTTGCAGTCCGATGACGGGAGTGACGCGGCGCTCGCCGACTATCTGCCCGAGGCGGTCGCGCTGCTGCTGGTCGACCAGAGTATTCCGTCGCGCGTCAGCGAGGTCGATCTGCAGGTCCGCATCGAAGGGTTGCTCGGTCAGCATGGGCGGATCGCCGCTGGCGCAATGACGCTTGGCGTCGATGAGTTCCAACAGCGTCTGGATGGCCATCGGCAGGTTTTCCTGCCGGGCCTGCGGCGCTTCCACGCCCTGCGCCATGAAATCGCCAGCGAGGCGCGCCACGCGCTGCGGCTGGAGGAGTTCAAGCCGCGTCCGCTCAGCTCGTTTGTCCGCAACAAGCTCATCAACGACGTCTACCTGCCGATCATTGGCGATAACCTGGCCAAGCAGATGGGCACGGTGGGCGAAGGTCGACGCTCCGACCTGATGGGCCTGCTGATGCTGATCTCGCCGCCGGGCTACGGCAAGACCACGCTGATGGAGTACGTGGCGCACCGGCTGGGGTTGATCTTCATGAAGATCAACGGCCCCGCGCTCGGCCACGAGGTGCGCTCGCTGGACCCGGCGCAGGCGCCGGATGCCACCTCGCGGCAGGAGCTTGAAAAGCTCAACCTGGCGCTGGAAATGGGCAACAACGTGATGCTGTATGTCGACGACATCCAGCACACCCATCCGGAGTTCCTGCAGAAATTCATCTCGCTGTGCGACGGCACCCGTCGCATTGAGGGCGTCTGGCGCGGCCGCACGCGCACCTACGACATGCGCGGCAAAAAGTTCTGCGTGGTGATGGCCGGCAACCCGTATACCGAGTCGGGTGCGGTGTTCCGCATTCCCGACATGCTGGCCAACCGCGCCGACGTCTACAACCTCGGCGACGTGCTGGGCGGCATGCAGGCGTCGTTCCTGCTCAGCTACATCGAAAATGCCATGACCTCCAACCCGGTGCTGGCGCCGCTCGCCACCCGCGAGATGAAGGACCTGTACCTGCTGGTCGAGAAGGCGCAGGGCCGCGATTTCAGCGCCAACAGCCTCAGCCACAGCTACAGCGGCGCGGAGATCAACGAGATTGTCGGCGTGCTGCAGCGGATCATGCAGGCCCGCGACCTGGTGTTCCGGGTCAACCAGCAGTACATCGCCAGCGCCGCTCAGGCCGATGCCTACCGCAGCGAGCCGCCGTTCCGGCTGCAGGGCAGCTATCGCAACATGAACAAGCTGGCCGAGAAGATCACCGCGGTGATGAACGCCGCCGAGCTGTCGCAGCTGCTGCACGACCATTACATCGGCGAGTCGCAGCTGCTCACCACCGGGGCGGAGGAGAACCTGCTCAAGCTCGGCGAACTGCGCGGCAGCCACACGCCCGAGCAGGCCGAACGCTGGGCCCAGATCAAGCGCGACTTCGCCCGCAACAAATCGATCGGCGGCGCCGATGCCGATACCGGCACGCGGGTCGTCGCCCAGTTGCGCGACCTGGTCGAAGGCGTGCAGGCGCTGCGCGCGGCGGCCGTCGAGTCGGCCGCTGCACCGGCCGTCGAGTCGGCCGCTGCACCGGCCGCCGACACCCAACCCGCAGCGCACTGGGACGCGCTGATCGACCTGCTGCAGCGCATCGCCAGCGAGCAGGCCCTGGCCCGCACCTTCAGCCGCGACAGCGCGAGCGACAGCGCGATGTGGCTGGGTGGCCTGCGCAATGCCCTCGAACTCGGCTTCCGTCCGCTGGTGAAAGGCATGGACAAACGCGCCGAGCAGCACGATGCGCTACAGGTCATCTTGCGCGAAATCGCACGCCGTATACCGCCCCCGGACCCGCCGCAATCGTAGGGCGGGTCGCAACCCGCCATTCATCCACCTCGTAACGTTAAGTGCGGGCGCCGACCGTCAGCGGCACGCTCGCCTCCGCGAAAGCAGCCGTCTGCCGCCGTCCCGAACGATCCGCACATCCGTCGGGGTCATTCGATACCCGCGCGACGCTTTCCTGTTGCCCGTCGCCTGCCGCGCCTTTGCAGACACTTTCGTTTGCAATCGAAATGCAAGTCGCGATTTCCGGCCAGCTGCGTCGCGCGCCCAGGCTTCTGGTCGAAACGGCTACCTCGGCGGCTGCGCAGCTGCATCGCGGGGCGGTGGGGCGCTCTGCGCTGGCGTCGGCGGTCGACCGTCGCCGCCGCCAGCCAGCACGATGCGGGCACCGCGCTGGTAGGTCCAATAGGCCCAGGTCCAGTTCAACAACACGGCCAGGCGATTGCGGAAGCCGATCAGGAAGAACACGTGCGCGGTCAGCCAGAACCACCAGGCCAGCACGCCGCTGAGCTGCAGCCGGCCGAAGTGGACCACGGCAGCCATCCGGCCAATCGTGGCCAGATTGCCGAAGTCGCGGTAGCGGAACGCTGGGCTCGGTCGGCCGGCGAGCCGGTGGCGAATACTGGCCGCTACGTGTTTGCCCATCTGCTTCGCGGCGGGTGCGACGCCGGGCACTGGGCGGCCGTCCTGTTCGACGGCGGCCAGATCGCCGATCACGAACACCTCCGGGTGATCAACGAGCGACAGGCTGGCATCGACCCGCACGCGACCCGCGCGATCACGCTCTGCCGGCAGCCAGTGGCCGAGCGGCGAGGCGGCGACGCCGGCCGCCCACAGCACGGTGCGCGCGTACTCGAAGCGCTCCTGGCAGCGGTAGCCGTCCGCGTTGATCTCGCTGACTGCGGCATTGGTTACCACGTCAACGCCGAGCCGCTGCAGTTGGCGGCAAGCGCTGTCAGACAGTGCCGCCGGAAAACTCCCAAGAATGCGCGGCGCCGCCTCGATCAGCCGCACTCGGGCACGGGTCGGATCGATCCGGCGAAATTCGCTGCGCAGGGTGTGGCGGGCAATCTCGGCCAGAGTGCCGGCCAGCTCGACGCCAGTCGGGCCGCCGCCGACGATGGCGAAGTGCAGCCAGGCGTCGCGCTCAGCGGGATCGTCACTCGCCTCGGCGCGCTCGAACGCGCACAGCAGCCGGCGTCGGATGTGCAGGGCATCGTCCAGTGTTTTCAGGCCGGGCGCATGGGCGGCCCAGTGGTCGTTGCCGAAGTAGGCATGGGTGGCGCCGCTGGCGACCACCAGGACGTCGTACGCAAGGCGCCCGCCATCGGCCAACAGCAGGCTGCGGCCCGCCACATCGATAGTGGTGACGTCGGCAAGTCGCACGGTCACATTCGCCTGCCCGCGCAGAATGTGCCGCAGCGGTGCGGCGATGTCCGGCGCCGACAGGCCGGCCGTGGCCACCTGATAGAGCAGCGGCTGGAACAAGTGATGATTGCTGCGATCCACCAGCGTAATGCGGACCTTGGCCGACGCCAGACCGCGGGTGGTCCACAGTCCGCCGAAGCCGCCGCCGATCACCACCACATGCGGTTGTGTGTGCATCCCTGTTGCCTCGTCTCGACTGCCAGTTTCGTCTGGGCGGGGTCATCCCGCCTGTGTCAGTGTAAGCAGCTCTGACGACGCGACGCGCGCCCGCCATGCCCACCGACCCATCATGACCCGCGTCGCCAGTTGTCCATTGCCCGATGCAGCCCTGCTGCAGCGCTACGCGACCAGCGGCGGTTACACCGACTGTTACCGGGCGGCGCTGCCGGTCAGAGTGAGCCATGCGGCCTTTGTCGAGGCGTTCTACTGCACGCCGCTGTTCAAGCTGGAGCGCCTGGTGCTGCGGCTGGCGGCACGCCGCCCCAGCTCGGATGAACAGGCGCGACAACTGGCGACCGGCGAGCGCGACAGCTTCGCCGCGTGGTCGGTGGAGGCGCGCGCGCCACAGCAGCTGCTGCTGTGCGATTTTCTGGGCCGCACGCGGTCCTGGCTGATGGTGGCGCCGGTCGACGCCAGGAACGAAAAATCGACCTGGCTGTACTTTGGCTCCGCGGTCGTGCCGGCTGTCAATTCGCGCGGCGGTCCGCCGCCGCTGGGCGCACCGTTCAGCGCCCTGCTCGGCGTCCATCGCCTGTACTCCCGCGCCCTGCTGGCCGCCGCTTGCCGCCGCCTGCTGGCCAACTCGCAAGTTTCATGAACTCGCGCGAGGAGCGCGAAGGATAGTGGGCTCTCGAGTGAATTTCCCCGCCAACCTCCCAAGTGCCACGTTCAGCTTGCTCACTTTGGGGTTGTTCTGGACTCGGAAAACGCCCCTCAACCTTGCCCGCATGTTTCATGAATCTCGCGCGCCCTCGCTTGTCTCTTGTCCGCACAAGGGATTTTCCTCAGTCGGTCGTATGGCCCGCTACGCCGCTCCTTCGGTAGTCCCTTGTGCGAACAACATCCTGCGCGATCATCGCGCGAATTCATGAAGCATGCGGGCTAGCAGCCTGTGGGACGTAGGTCGGCCGGCTGCCAGCGGCACCGATGCGGGCGCCGGAAAAGGGGGCCGAGGAAATCAATAACCTGACTGCAGCCCCTTTGCGCTGCCTACCGTCGCCGTGGCACCCTGCCGCCACCGATCATCCTGAGGAGTTTGTACATGCCGAGAGCGACGCTCGTGTTCGCCGCGCTGCTGATCGCCTTGGGCGTCGGCGCGTTCCTCTGGTCCGGCAGCCGGACCGCGCTGCTGCCGGCCTACGCCGGCCTCGCGCTCGTGATCCTCGCTGGCCTCGCGCTCGCGTTCGAGGGCGGGCGGCGGCACCTGATGCACTTCGCCGCCGTCGTTGCGCTGCTTGGCGCGCTGGCCCCGGCCGCGACGCTCGGCATCCGGGCGGCTCAGATGAGCCCGCTCGCGCTGATGGTCAACATCGGCATGCTCGTGCTCTGCGGCGGGCTGCTCGCACTGATGGTGCGGTCCTTCGTTGCCGCGCGCCGAGCGGCCTGACGCCGCGGCGCGCTTCTGGCGACCCATCGCATGGTCGGGGAAAAAGGCGGCGCCCGGAACAGGTGACGGCGGAAACCAACACCTTCCGCCGCCGTCTTTGCGCGCTGCGAACGGTCCTGGGGTCAGGGGCTTTGCGGTCAGGTGCAGCGGGACCTGATCAGGAGCGTGGTGAGAGAACCTGGTTCGATTCTGGAGCCTGATCGCCGCATGACGCCGCGTTTCATCAGACGGTCTTCCGGATCGAAGAACAGCGTGCGCGCCGGCACGCGCAGCACTTCGAACGGCTCGTCGGCCGCCTGCGCGTACTCGGGCGCCACCAGCGTCACCGCGTGGCCGCGTTCGTGCAGCCAGCGTGCAGCGGTGCGGATTGAGGTGGATACGCCGTTGACGCGCGGGAAATAGACGTCGCTCAGCATGAGGATGTTCATGCGCACGAGCATCGCCGCCAAAGATTGCGGCAGTGCGACGAGATTCGGAAAATCGGCGCGCGCATGAATGACAAGCTGGGCGCTCCCAGTTCAGCGAGCCGGAACGACGAGCAGCTCGTCGCGATGAGCCGCCGCGAACTCCGCAAACGTGATCGCTGCCCGGGACGCGGCCAGGCCGCAGAAAGCCTTTGCCGGCTGGCGCGGCAGTCAGGCCCGAGGTCAGCTCAGCAGATCGTAAGGACCGCCCTTTGCCAGCGCCCGCAGGTAGGCCGGGCGGGCGTGAATGGCATCCAGAAAGCGCTGCAGATTCGGCCGCTTCTTGAAGCCCATGCGGGCGCCTGCGGCTTCCACCGGAAAGCTCATCTGGACGTCGGCGGCGCTGAACGTGCGGCCGCCGAACCAGGGGGTCTCGGCCAGCTCCGATTCGAGGTAGTCAAAGTGCAGCTTGAGCTGCGGGTTGACGAAGCTGCTCAGCACTTTGTTGGCGATTCCGCGGGCGACCGGGCGGATGAAGAACGGCATCGGCGCGGTCTTCAGCTTGGAGAAGATCAGCGTCAGCAGCAGTGGCGGCATCGCCGAGCCTTCCGCGTAATGCAGCCAGTAGTTGAAGCGCACCCGCGCCTTGGCGTCGGGTGCGGGAGAGCGCGTGCGCTCGGGATCGTAGTGGTCGACCAGGTATTCGACGATCGCGCCGGACTCCGCCAGCACCAGGCCATCAACCTCGACCAGCGGCGACTTGCCCAGCGGGTGCAGCTTCTTCAGCGCCGGCGGCGCCAGCATGCTTACCGGGTCGCGCTCGTAGCGGATCACCTCGTACTCCAGCCCGAGCTCCTCCAACAGCCACAGGATGCGCTGCGAGCGCGAATTGTTCAGATGGTGGACTCGGATCATGTCGAAGCTCGATAAGGAGTGGGATGCAGCATGATGGGGCGCGCGGCGCGGCGCGGCCATCCCGCCCGCACATTTCATGAATCTCACGCGCCCTCGTTTGTCGCTTGTCCGCACCGGAGACTGTCCTCAGTCGGTCGTATGGCCCGATACGGCGCTCCTTCGGAAAATCTCCCGTGCGAACTACACCCTGCGCGGTCATCGCGCGAATTCATGAAACATGCGGACTAGAATGCGCGTCCACTCACTCTGGTGCATCCCCACGTGTCCGCCGATCCCGCACTTGAAACCCTGTTGCTGCCGATTTCCGAGCGGCGGCTGCGCTGGCCGACGGAGGGTGGTGCGCTGTTCCTGCGGGCACGAGATGGCTGGCCGCTGCACCGCCAGCCCTTGCCAGGGCTGCGCTGCGAGCAGCCGTTCAAGCCGGAGGTCGATGCGCTGCTGCGCTCCGGCATCGAGGTCGCAGCCAGCGTCGAGGCCGATGCGCGCTTTCCGCTGATCCTGCTGCTGCCGCCGCGGCAGCGCGATGAGGCGCGGGCGCTGTACGCGCAGGCGCTGGCGCGGCTGAGTCCCGGCGGCGTGCTGCTGGCCTGCCAGTCCAATGATGAGGGCGCCCGATCCAGCGAAGCCGATCTGACCCGGCTGGCCGGGCCGCTGATGGTCCTGTGCAAGCACAAGTGCCGGGTGTTCTGGACCCGGCCGGGGTCACCGGCAGATGTCGACCTGCTGGAGCAATGGCGCACGCTGGATGCGCCGCGACCAATCATGGATGGCCGCTTTGTCAGTCGCCCGGGCGTATTCGCCTGGGACCGCGCGGATGCGGCGTCGAACCTGCTGGCTGAGCATCTGCCGACCGACCTTTGCGGGCGGGCTGCCGATCTGGGGGCGGGTTACGGGTACCTGTCCTCCGAGCTGCTGCGGCGCTGTCCCGGCGTTACCTCGCTGGATGCGTTTGAGGCTGACGCGCGAGCGCTGGCGTTGGCCGAGCGAAACCTGGCCGGCTTCGCGTCGCACGCCACGTTGGGCTTTCATTGGCACGATGTGACCTGCGGGTTGGCGCAGCGCTACCACGTCATCGTCAGCAATCCGCCGTTCCACGCGCAGCAAGGTGAGGCGCGTCCCGACATCGGACGCCGCTTCATCAGTGCGGCCGCCGATGCGCTGCTGCCGGGCGGTCGGCTGTTTCTGGTCGCCAACCGCCATTTGCCCTATGAGGCGGTGCTGGACAGCGGCTTTGCCGAGGCCAGGGCGCTGACTCAGCAGCACGGCTTCAAGGTGATCGAGGCGATCAAGTCGGCTGCCGCGCCAAAGCCCGCCGCGCCGGCGCGGCGATGAAGCTGCTCAAGCGGATTGCCAATCTGGGCTATGGCAGCCGTTCACAGGTGTCGGCGCTGTTCCGACACGGGTTGATCACCGACGCTGTTGGCGATGTGCTGTATGCCGACGATGTGATCGACCCGGCGCAGGTGCGCGTCGAAGGCGAGCCGCTCGACCCGCCGCCCGGACTGTTGCTCATGCTGAACAAGCCGGCCGGCTTTACCTGTTCGCACAAGGATCACGGACGGCTGATCTACGACCTGCTGCCGCCGCGCTATCGGCTGCGCAACCCCGCGCTGTCGAGCGTCGGTCGACTGGATCGCGACACCAGTGGGTTGCTGCTGCTGACCGACGACGGCCAGCTGCTGCACCGGATCGTTGCGCCGCGGTCGAAGCTGTCGAAGGTTTACGAGGTCACCCTGGCCGCCGACCTGCGCGGCGATGAGGCGGCGCTGTTCGCCAGCGGCAGCCTGCTGCTGGAGTCGGAACAAACGCCGCTGCTGCCGGCCGAGCTGGAGGTGGTTGGTCCTCGGCAAGTCAGACTGACCCTTCACGAGGGACGCTATCACCAGGTGCGGCGGATGTTTGCCGCAGTTGGCAACCACGTCGAAGCGCTGCATCGCAGCTGCATGGGCGGTCTGGACCTGGGTACGCTGGCGGTCGGCGAGTGGCGCTTCTGTGGTGAGGCAGCGAAGGCCAGGCTGTTCGGGCGGGGCGATCAATTGGCGTCAGGCGCCGAGTCAGCCCAGCCGGGTGGGGAAGTCAGCGCCTCGTGATGCACGACCCGCCGCGCCGCGTGTCCCGCCCGCGCGCTCAGGGCTCGGCGCGGTAGTGCTCCTCGAGCACCCGGAGGTGTGCGCCGCGCGCCGGATCGTCGCACTGGATATTGGTGACGCCGTACCAGGTTGCGCGCAGCGCGCTGCGGTTGGCGAGCGTCAGGCCTTTACCCTGCAGACGCTGCAGCGTGTCTCCCGAGGCCGGGTCATGCAGTGAAGCATTGAGGCTGCAGCTGGCCTGCGGATAGCAGCGCACGCTGACCCGCAGTTCCAACACCGGAGCGCGATCAAGCACGGATCGGGGCAAGGCGACGCAGAACGGCAGGCGCGACGCATAGGGATCGCCCCAACCGAACTGCTCGATGGCGAACTCGATCTGGCTGTCGTCGGGGTCGGCCGGGCACAGCGGGTGCACCCCGGGGTTGAACGTGTCGATGGCCACGCCAATGCCGCCGCCTAGCCCGTGCGGCAGGGCGAAGCTGCCGTCTTCAGCAAACGCCTGTGCGCCGGCCAGCAGCGCGACAGCCACGTGCTCGGAGCTGTCGCGAAGCAGTGACTCGGCAGCGATCTCCACCCGAACGCGCTGCTCTTCCCACTGCAACGGCGGCGTCGGACGCTGGGCGGCAGAGCTCATCTGAGAGTCACCGCACTCGAAGGGCTCGCACGGCGCAAACATCGAAAAGCGCTGGGCGTGGGCTGGCGGTGTCCGCCAGAGCGCACGCGAACACGGCAGTCAACGGCAGGCAGAGTCAGGTCCTGAAAGGTGGTGCGGGCCATGGAGCCAGCGGAACAGCAGGCCGTGCCGGTTCGGATCGCCTGAGGGCACGGGAGTTCCCCCGGCGACGTGGCGCCGACTGCCTGTTTCAGGTGCCCGCAAACCCGAGCTTGCCACTGAGTTCCGCCAGCCGCGCCTTCATCGCGGCGTCGACTTCGTCGGGCTGGATCTTCTGGATGATTGATCGCAGCACCCGCACCTCGTTGGCGTCGAACTTGCCATCGCGCTCGGCAATCGCGATCAGCTTGCCGAGTTCGTCGGCATCGAGCCGGCCATCGTTGGCGAAACAGTTGATCGACTTGAAGGACAGCTCAAGATAGTCGCGGCTCTCGCTCATTTCCTACGTCCTATGGTTGTCTTGCGGGTTGGCGGGAATCGGCGCTGGCGTCGCGGGCAGCCTTGAAGGCGTTGCCCTCATACCAGTTGGGCCACTGGTTGCCGCTGGCCAGCTGATTGCCGAGCTGGTACACCGCCAGCAGGTCTTCGACCAAGCCGCTCATGTCCCAGGACGGATCGAACGCGTCGCCTGGCTGGTGGTAGCGCGAGCGGATGTACTCGGCCTGTGCCTCGATGCCGTAGGTTTCGCCCTTCTCGAAGTGATCGGCGCCGCCCTTCGCATACAGCGCCGGCACGCCGGCCTTGGCGAAGTTGAAATGGTCGGAGCGGAAGAAGAAGCCCTTCTCGGGCGCCGATTCCGGCCGCAGAATGCGGCTCTGGCGCTCGGCGATCGGCCGCAGAATGTCTTCCAGCTCGGAGTTGCCAAAGCCGATCACGGTCAGGTCGCGGGTGCGGCCAATCACGGGCAGCGCATCCAGGTTGACGACTGCCACGGTCTTATCCAGCGCGATGCTGGGGTGCGCCACGTAGTACTTGGACCCGAGCAGGCCGGACTCCTCCAGCGTCACGGCGACAAACAGCACTGAACGCTCCGGCGGCGTTTCGCGCGTCACGAAGCGTTCGGCGATCTCCAGCACGCCGGCCACCCCGGTGGCATTGTCGACCGCGCCATTGAAGATGGTGTCGCCCTCCAGCGTGGGGTCGATGCCCAGATGGTCCCAGTGGGCCACGTAGATCACCGCCTCGTCGGGCCGCGCGCTGCCCGGCAGCAAACCCAGCACGTTGCGGGATTCGCCCCGGCTGATTTCACTCTTCACGGTGACGCTCATGCTGGTTGCCAGCGGCACTGGCGCGAAGCCAGGCGTGCTGGCTGCCTTGCGCAGCTCCGCAAAATCCAGCCCGGCGCGCTCGAACAGCGCGCTGGCGGCCTCAGCGGTCAGCCAGCCCTGGACGGGCAGGCGGGGTGACGGGTCCTCACTGGCGGGCAGATCGAACTGCGCTCCGCTCCAGCCGTTGGCGATCACTTCCCAACCGTAGCCGGCGCCTTCGGTATCGTGAATGATCAGCGCCGCCGCAGCGCCCTGCCGGGCTGCCTCTTCGTACTTGTACGTCCAGCGGCCGTAGTAGGTCATCCGCTTGCCGAGGAACAGGTTCTCATCACCGACGTGGAAGCCGGGATCGTTGACCAGGATCACGACCGTTTTGCCGCGGACGTCCACGCTGTAGTCGTTCCAGTTCGACTCCGGGGAATTCACGCCATAGCCGACGAACAGCAGCTCGCTGTTTTCGATGTTGACCTCCGCCTGGCCGGTCGAGGTGCCGATCACCATGTCGCGCCCGACGCCCAGCGTCTGACTCCCCTGGGCGTCGCGCAGCGTCAGCTCGGTGGTTGGATCAATACGGGTCTGGACCATCGGCACGGTCTGCGTGTAGCTGTCGCCGTTGCCAGGCTGCAGGCCCAGGCGCTTGAACTGGCTGACGATGTATTCGACCGTCAGCTGCTCGCCAACGCCGCCCGGCGCGCGGCCTTCGAACGCATCCGAGGCGAGCACCTGGACGTGTTGGGCGATGTCTTCGGCCGAGATATCCGGCCCGAAGGTGTAGTCGGCGGCGGCCGTTGGGGCGCTGGTTGCAGCAGCCGGCGCCGCCGATTCGGCGACCGGCGGCGTGTCGGGCTGGCACCCGGCCAGCAGCGTGACGAGCAGTGCCGCTGCGGTGCGGGCGAGGAGGGTGCGGGTTGCATGCATGTCGAATCGGATCCAGCGGTCGAACCCCTGATTGTAGCCACCCGCCGCCCACCGCGTCGCGGCGGCCGCACGACAGTGCGGCTTGACGTCGTTCCGGGGATCGGCAGACCGCGTCGTTGGGGTCTGCCGACAGCGACCTGACCGATCAGTTGCTGCGCTCGATCTCGAGCGGTTGCGCCTTGGCTCCGCGGACGGCGCCGATCTTTGCGCTGGGGTCAACCCGCAGGTCGACCTCGCGCTCAAACACCAGCTCACCTTCAACCACGCTGTTGGCGCCAATCACGACCCGCGGCACGCGCGGCGTTGAGCTGTTGAACCACCCGGTGGACGGCTTCTGAACCAGAATGCCGCCACGGACATGACTGCCGTTGAGTATGTCGATGTCGCCGTTGACCGTCTCGATGCCGCGCCCGACCTGCGCCGCGTCGAGCCGGATGCTGCCGTTGACGGTGCTCACCTGGCCGCCAACTGAACTGCCGGCATCCAGCGAGATCGCGCCGTTGACGGTCTCGGCGTCGCCATCGATGCGTGCGGACCGACCGGCGCTGATGCCGCCATTGACGGTTTCGGCATCGCCAAGCTGCGCACGCTCGCCAATGGCGATGCTGCCGTTCACGGTTTCGGCGCTGCCCGCAACCACGTCAGGGGCGACGTTGATGCTGCCGTTGACGGTCTCGAGGTCGCCATACTCGACGCCCGCTTCGGTTCGGATTGCGCCGTTGACCTTGTCGATATCCACCGGGGCAGCGGCCGACGGCAGCGGCTGCAGGGCGCCAACGACAAGGACGGCGGCAATGGCGAAAGAGCGGATGGGTGACATGGGGTTCTCCAGGTGGGCGAAAGAAGATGATCGGAAGCTTGGATGCGCGGTCGCGGCAAAGGGTTTAACCCGCTGGACAGCCGCAGCGCATGCGCTGGCAGGGGCTAACCCGCCTATCTCATGAATCTCATACGCCCTCGCTTGTCTCTTGTCCGCGCAAGGGATTTTCCTCAGTCGGTCGTATGGCCCGATACGACGCTCCTTCGGAAAATCCCTTGTGCGAACACTATCCTGCGCGATCATCGAGCGAATTCATGAAACATGCGGGCTAGAATCGGACTCTTGACGCCGAGCCGGAGCCCAACGTGACCCGCCCCAAGCCTGTCCTTCTGCTGATCCTTGACGGCTGGGGCCATCGCGAAGACGCGCCCGACAATGCGATCAGCTGCGCTGCGGCGCCCAACTGGCGAGCCCTGCTGGCGACGCACCCGCATACCCTGATCCACACCTCGGGCCTGCACGTTGGCCTGCCGCACGGACAGATGGGCAACTCCGAGGTCGGTCACATGAATCTGGGCGCAGGTCGGGTGGTCTATCAGGAGTTGACCCGGATCGACAAAGCCATCGCCGACGGCGATTTTTTCAGCAACCCTGAGCTGCTGGCGGCGTGCGATGCGGTGTGCGCCAGTGGCGGCACCCTGCACCTGCTGGGGCTGCTGTCTGCAGGCGGCGTGCACAGCCATGAGGCGCACATCTTCGCCATGCTCGAGCTGGCACGACGGCGGGGTGTGCCAACGCTCGCCGTGCATGCGTTTCTGGATGGACGTGACACGCCGCCACGTTCGGCCCAGGCCAGTCTGACCGCGCTGGCCCGGCGCTGTGCGGCGATTCCGGGTGCGCACATTCGTTCCGTCTGCGGCCGCTACTACGCCATGGATCGCGACAATCGCTGGGAGCGTGTGGCGCAGGCCTGGACGACGCTCGCTCACGCTGACGGCGCGCAGCGTGCCGCCGACGCTGATGCGGCGCTGGCGGCGGCCTACGCGCGCGGCGAGAACGACGAGTTTGTCCTGCCGACGGTGCTTGCTGGCGCCCAGCCGATGGCCGACGGCGACGCCGTGGTGTTCATGAATTTCCGCGCCGACCGTGCGCGCGAACTCACTGCATGCTTCGTGCAGCCGGACTTCGCTGGCTTTGATCGCGGTCGGGTTCCGACGCTGGCCCGCTTTGTCTGCCTGACCGAATATTCCTCCGAATTGTCGGCGCGGGTGGCCTTTCCGCCCAGCACCCTGCGCAACACGCTGCCCGAGGTGATCGCGGCCAGTGGGCTGACCCAGTTGCGAATCGCCGAAACTGAAAAATACGCCCACGTGACGTTTTTCTTCAGCGGTGGCGCAGAGATCCCGCTGCCCGGTGAGGATCGCATCCTGGTGCCATCACCCAACGTGGCCACCTATGACCTGCAGCCGGAGATGAGCTGTCCGGAGCTGACCGCGCGGCTGGTGGATGACATCCGCGCCCAGCGCCACGATCTGATCGTGTGCAACATCGCCAACCCGGACATGGTGGGCCACACTGGCATCCTCGAAGCGGCAGTGCAGGCGGTGGAAGCGGTTGACCGGGCAATCGGTGAAATCGCGCAGGCGCTTGCCGAGGTCGGCGGTGAAATGCTGTTGACCGCAGACCACGGCAACCTGGAGCAGATGCGCGATCCCGTCAGCGGTCAGCCGCACACCGCGCACACCAATGGCCCGGTGCCGCTGGTTTACGTCGGCCGATCGGCGCGACTTCGGCCGGGCGGCGCGCTGCAGGATGTGGCGCCAACGCTGCTCGCGCTGCTCGGTTTGCGGCAGCCACAGGAGATGACCGGGCGCTCGCTGGTGGAGTTCCTGCAGTGACAGCTATGGTGCCAATCGCCGATCACCCGCACTGGCGTCGCGTCGTTCTGTGAGCGTAACCCGGGTGCGCCTCCAGGCGCTGCAATGGCAGGTGACGATGGGATTCCTGCTGGGCGCAGTGTTGCTGCTCTGCAGTGGCCTCGCCAACGCGCAGGACGCGACGCCGCAGCGCGAGGCCGAGCAGCGCAATGCGCAGGCGCAGCTTGATGCGCTGCGCAAGGACATTGCCTCGTTGGCGCAGCAGCAGGAGGCACTGGTCGGCGAGCGTGACGGCGCCGCGCGCGAGCTGCGCGACGCGGATCGGCGCATCTCCGAAGCCAGTTCAGCACTGCGCACGCTGGATGCGGATCTGGCCGCCCAGGTGACTCAGCTGGCCCTGCTTGAGGGTGATGAAGCGGCCCTCGCCACCCGCCTTGAGGCGCAGCGCGGGTCGCTTGCGCAGCTGCTGCGCGCGCTGCACGCGCAGGGGCGACACGCGCCGCTGAAACTGCTGCTGGCGCAGGATCGGGTCGAGGCGCTGGGACGGACGCTGGGCTATCTGGGCTACTTCCGCCGGGCCCGGGTGGCTCGTATCGAGGGATTGCTGGCCGATCTGGCGGCGCTGTCCGAGGCGCGCGCTGCCGTGCGGACGCAGCAAACCGCGCTCGCGAGTGCGCGGGTTGCGCAGGAATCGGCATTGGCGCAGCTCGACACGGAGCGGATCGCCAGGCGTGCCTTGCTGGACGACATCGAGAAGCGCTTTCGCAGCAGTCGCTCGCGCCTCGAAGCGCTTGGCCGCGATGAGGCGGCGCTGCTGGCGCTGATCACACGGCTGCGGGACATCTTCGGCGATATTCCTCGGCAGCTGGAAGCAGCCGAGCCGTTTGCCAGCCTGGCGGGGCGGCTGCCTTGGCCACTGGCGGGCAAGCTGCGTACCGGATTCGGCCGCGATCTGGGTGACGGCCGGCACAGCAGCGGCTGGCTGATTGACGCCCAAGCCGGCGCCGACGTACGCGCGGTTGCTCATGGGCGGGTGGCGTTCTCGGACTGGCTGAAGGGCTTCGGGCTGATCGCCATCATCGATCACGGCGACGGCTACATGAGTCTGTACGCGAGTACCGATGCGCTGCTGCGCGCCGCGGGAGACTGGGTGGAAGCCGGTGAGGTGATTGCGCTGGCCGGTTCTTCAGGTGGCCAGGCGGCGCCCGGGGTCTACTTCGAGCTGCGCCGCAACGGTAAACCGGTCGATCCCGCCCGTTGGCTGCTCCGCCAGTAGCCCAGCGCTGCGCCATTCGGCCAGGTCACAGCGCGCAGGCACTGGCAAACCCTATAATTCCCCGATGCGCATACCCCCGCTTGGCCTGATCCTCCTGTTCGCGATGACGACCATCGCATCGGCGCAAGAGCCCCTGGTTGCGCCAGACCCCAACGCCGATGTCGCCGCCGAGGCCGCCAGTGAACCAGTCAGCATCGAGGAGATCCGCCGCTTCGTGGCGGTCTTCCGGGCGGTGAAGCAGGCCTACGTCGACCCGGTCGATGACGCGACGCTGATGCAGTCGGCGATTCGCGGTCTGCTCGCCGACCTCGATCCGCATAGTGGCTATCTGGATGAAGACGCCAGTCGCGATCTCACCGATCTCAGCCGCGGCGCTTACGACGGGCTCGGCCTGGAGGTCGTGCAGCGGCCAGACCGCACCCTGATGGTGGTCGCGCCGATCGACGAGACACCGGCCGCGCGGGCCGGCATCCGTCCTGGCGACATCATTGCCGAGATCGACGACCAGCCGGTAACCGCAAGCAACGTCGACGCCGCAGTGGAGTCGCTGCGCGGTGAGCCCGGCAGCGAAATTCGCCTGCTGATCGTTCGCGAGGGTGAGTCGGCCCCGCTCAAGCTGACTCTGGTGCGCGAAACCATCCGGGTTGGCAGCGTCCGCAGCAAGATGCTTGCGCCCGGGTTCGGATACCTTCGGATCAGTCATTTCCAGAGCGATACGGGTCGCGAGACGGCCACCAAGCTGGCGGCCATCAACCCCAAGGAGACCCCCCTGAAGGGACTGGTGCTGGATCTGCGCAGCAATCCCGGCGGTCTGCTCAATTCGGCCATCGAAGCGGCCGACGTCTTTCTTGATGGCGGCGCCATCGTCTCGACCCGCGGCCGACTGCCGTACGCCAACAGCGCATTCCGCGCCAAGCGCGGCGATGCCTTGAAGGGTGCGCCGATCGTCGTGCTGGCCGACAGCGGCACGGCTTCCGCCGCCGAGGTGCTGGCCGGCGCGCTGCAGGACCAGAAGCGGGCGCTGATCATGGGCAGCCCCAGCTTCGGCAAAGGATCAGTGCAGACGGTGTTGCCGCTCGACAACGGCGATGCGCTCAAGCTGACCACGGCGCGCTACTACACGCCGAGTGATCGGTCCATCCAGGCCAGCGGATTGATTCCGGATATCGAGGTGGCCGACGATCTGGCACCGCGCGCCGCTGGCGTCAGCCGGACGCCGGAGCTGCGCGAGCGGGACCTGCCGGGTCACCTTACGTCCGGAGAAGCGCCTGCGGCGGCGCCCGTCGCGACCGGCGATGCACCAATCGATGATTTCGTCGTTCGTGAGGCGCTCATACTGCTTAAGGGCCTGGCGCTTTTCAGCGGGAAAAAGTAGCCGCAACCGCTGGCGCGGCGACTGCCAGCCCGTACCCGGCGGGTGGTCGACCCGGAGCAGCGGGCCTGATCGACCCTGCCACAGCTCAGGACGTCCGGCCGCTGTCCATCGGCGATGCGCCGTAAAACTGCTGCAGTTCGGCGGCTACCGCCGGCATCGCTTCGCGCAGCTGCTGCGGCGCCGAGAAGTGATATTCGCTGACCACGGCAAAGAACTCGTCGGGCGACTCGGCCGCGTATGCATCAATGCTGGTCGCCAGCGGCTGATCGCTGGCACCGTCCTGAGCCTCCAGCTGGTCGCGCTGTCGACGCAGCGCCTCATACGCGGACTGGAATACATCGATCCAGCGCTGCCGGCGCGCGGCAGGCAGCGGCGGAACGCCGTCAATGCTGCCATCCAGCGCATCGAGCTTGTGGGCGATCTCGTGGATCAGCACGTTGCAACCCAGTCCCGGCTGCTCCAGGTCAGCACGAACGTCGGCCCAGGAGACCACCACCGGGCCACGGTCCCAGGCCTCGCCCGCCAGCGCGTCGTCCCACTCGTCCATCACCCCGGTGCTGTCGTCGAGCTGTTCGCGCCGCACCCGGAACTGGCCCGGATAGACGATCAACTCGGTCCAGCCGTCGAGCCAGTCGAACCCGAGCTGGAGCACCGGAATGCAGGAAATCAGCGCAAGCGTCAGGCGCCGGTTGTCGTCGAGCACCAGACCGGCGGCAGGGCTGATACTTTTTTGCTGCATGAATCGGCCGGCCAGCCCGCGCAGGCGCAAGCGGTCGGGCTCGGGCAGGCGTCGCAGCATCTCGACCCGACGCAGCGCTCGGCGCCAACGCTGGTCCACGATGGGGGTGACGGAGGCAGCGCCGCGCAGTGAGTTGAACCAGGATCGCATCGGACTACTCTGCGAGAGCGGGCGGCGGCAAACAAGCGTTACCCGGATGCAGGTGCGGGGAGCCGGAGCCAAGCGGGCAGGGGAGCGGCGCCGAGTGTTGTGAGGACTGCCCCGAGCCCCTGCCCGCGCGCCCTGATCGCAGACTCTGAGCGCGCCAGCGGTGAAAGGTTCCGCAGCACCGCTGCCCGAGGTGCGACGTCGAGGCTACTTGAACATGCCCGGCAGATAGCGATGCCAGCGAGCGCGCGGTGCCGGCGCGCTGTCCGAACGAGCCGTCGGCGCCGACAGCCGTTCGGGTGCCGGTTCAGCGGCGGGCTGCGGCGTGCCGGATACGGCGTCGGCAGCCGGCGCGGTCGCCACGTCCTCGTCGCTGGCCTCCACGCTGCAGGTGGCCATGGACGGCAGTGAAAGCAGCAGCCCGCCAGCAATCAGCAAACCGCAGACGGGGGTCACCCAGCTCGACATGGTCATCCCTCGATGGCGGAGATCGCGAGCGACCCGGCAACCATGCCGAGCCGCATACCGGTCAGTTAGGACCTCAGTTTACCGGCATGCCGGGGGAGGGCGGCGTGACGCCACCTCGGCCCGGCGCTACCTGCGGTCGCTTGATCGCAATGCAGCTCGCGCTGCGCTGCAGCAATGGTTGAGCGCATTGCTCTGGCAGACTTCGGCGATGGTCGCCGTTCTCCGTCCCCGTTTTTTGCATGCCGAGCTGCGCATCACAGCGCCGGCGTTGCGCCGCGCCCTGATCGCCGGCATGCGTCGGGTAATTTCGCGCCGCGACCTGCTGAACAGGATCAACGTGTTTCCGGTTCCGGACGGCGACACCGGCAGCAATCTCGCTTTCACCCTGTCGGGGGTTCTGAACGGCAGCCTCAGCCGGCGCTCGTGCTCCAGCGGCGACCTGCTGCGCGGCGTGGCGGACGATGCAATCGACGGCGCGCGCGGCAACTCGGGTGCCATCCTGGCCCAGTTTTTACACGGCGTCAGCGAGGTGGTGGGTGAGCAGCGGGTGCTGACGCCGCAGTGCATCGCGGCGGCTGCCCGGGCCGGCGCCGAGCAGGCGCATGGCGCGCTCGCCGAGCCGCTCGAAGGCACCATCCTCAGCGTGATCCGGGCATTCGCCGACGCCCTGAGCAGTTCGTTGGGCTCCGCCCGCTGCGATTTGCGCGGCTGGTTCGGTGCAGCGCTGCTGCAGTCCCGGAAGGCGCTGGCCAATACGCCCAATCAGCTCGCGGTGCTGCGTCAGGCGGGCGTGGTCGATGCCGGCGGCCAGGGATTTGTCGACCTGCTCGAGGGCATTGACGAGTTCATCGCCCGCGGCGGCCCGGTTGGCAGCCTCGAAGCGATCATCGCGGCTGACGACGATCCGTTTGCCGGGGAGCACTGGCATGACGAGGCCGACGCTGGGCGGCCATGGTGCAGCGAGTGTCTGATCCAGCCGCTGGCCGCATCCGATGGCATTGCCCGTCAGGTGCTGCATTCCGCCCTGGCCACGCTCGGAGCGACCAGCGTCGTGGTGGCAGGCGGTGCGAGCCGGATGCGCGTGCACGCCCACGTTGCCGACCCCTCGCGCTTGTTTGAAGTGCTGAGCCATTTCGGCCAGGTGAGCGCCCGCAAGGCCGACGACATGCGCGTGCAGCACCGCACCGCCAGCAGCCAGCGGGCGGTTGGTGTGATTACCGACAGCGGTGCCGACCTGCCGCGAGAAATCGCTGAGCGACTGGGCGTCCACATGGTGCCGGTGCGGGTCAGCTTTGGCAGCGAGGATTTTCTCGACAAGGTTTCACTCAGTCCTGCCGAGTTCTACCGCAGGCTCAGATCCAGCGACGTGTTGCCGCTGACCTCGCAGCCACCGCCGGGCGACTTCCGCAGGCAGTTCGAGTTTCTGCTCAGCCACCACACCGAGGCGGTGTATGTGGGAATCTCGCGGGCGCTAAGTGGCACGCTGCAGTCAGGAGAGGCCGCGGCGACACGGCTTGACAGCAACCGCATGCACGTCATCGACAGCGGTCAGGCCTCGTGCGGCCTCGGCCTGCTCGCAATCGCCGCGGCCGAGGCGGCGGAGCGCGGCCTCGACGCCGCGGCCATTCGTGCCGAGGTGGAGCGCCTTCGGCCGCTTACGCATACCTTTGCGGCCACTCGGGACGTCAGCTTTGCGGTGCGCGGCGGACGCATTCCCGGCTGGGTCCTGCCGGTCGCCAGCACGCTGCGACTGACCGCCATTGCGCAGATGCAGCCCAGCGGCAAGCTGGGCGTGCGCGGCGCGCTGTTTGGTCGCGGCAACGTGCCGCGTCGGCTGGCGGATCATGTTGCGCGACGCGTCGACAGAAATAAGCGTTGGCGGCTGCTGGTCGGCCACTGCGACTGCGCCACCGACGGCGAAATCCTGCTTGCCGCGCTGCAGCAGCAGCTGAATTGCCGTGATGCCTGGCTGGTCGAGGCCGGACCCGCCATCGGCGCACATGCCGGTCCGGGTGCCTTGGTGGTGTCAGTGCAGGCGGAGTAGGGCGATGTCCCGATGCGTCGGCGTCAGTGCGTCTCGCAGTGCCGCGATGCGATCCCAGTTCCGTGCACTAACGCACGCAGTGCGCGCTGACATTCAGCTAGCATTGCGACGCCTGTGGCAAGTAGGGGCGACCTGATCTCCACGACCACAGTTCAAGCCAACCCGCGCGGGCTGCAAGTCGGCGCCAACCAGGAAGACTGCTCATGCTCCGATTTCTCGCGTTGATTGGGCTGCTCGGCGCACTGCAGCCGCTGGCTGCCGCCGAGCCCGATGCACGCTGGCCTGACTTTGGCGTCGAGGCCGGCGTCTCCGGCGCGACCATCCAGAGCGGCTCCAGTGAATATTTCCAGGGCTTCGAAGCGCCCTGCTTTGGCCCCCCGTACAGCCCTGCCGCCGGCGACGACTGGATTCGCTTCTTTTCCGAAGTGGTTCGGGTGCCTTCAGGCAGCGGCGGCATTGCTTCGCGCAGCGGACTGAATCACGCCGAGCTGCGACCGCCTCTGCCCGGTGCGCCGGCGGCGACCACTGGCGCGTTCACCCGCTTGGGCGGCTACGCAAGCACGTTCGACGGCGGTTTCGTGGTCGAAGTCGATGTGTACCTGGACCTCGCTGATCCGCAGGTCCTGAGCGGGGTCAACGCGGATTACGGTTTCGATGTTGCCTCGGCGGTCAACACCCAGTCCGGCGGTCACAGGCGCGACTTCATCTTCCACACCGCCAGCAATACCGCCGGTCAGATCCTGGTCGGGTCCAGCAACAATAGCAATTTCGCAGTCCGTGGCAATCTCGCGAGCGGTCCGCACTTCGCTGTCGCCAGCAGCGGCTGGTATACCTTCCAATGGACCTATCGCGACGCCGGCAACGGCACGCTGGCGGTCGATACCAACCTGCTTTCCTCAGGCGGCGCCACGCTGTGGACGCAGACCTTGAACAACCCTGCTGACGTCATTGCCACGGAAATTGGCGGCAATCGCTATCTGTGGTTCCTGTTTCACGAAACTGATCGGTTGGCGATCGACAACAGCCGGATCAACAGTGGCATTGTGAGTGCGGCCTACGCGTCCAATCCAGCAGCGGGAAGCACGATCAATGCCGGTTCGGCCAACGTCGGTTCGGCGGCTGCCGGCGCGAGTCTGCAGATTCTGAGCCAGGGCACCCTGCGGCTGGAGATCTGCAGCTGCGCCATCAGCGGCGCGGCGGCCTCGGACTTCAGCATCACCGGCTGTCCCGCGCTGATCGAACCGGGCAGCAGCCAGAGCTTCGCGATCGGCTGCACGCCGACAGCGGCCGGGGTGCGAAGTGCAACCCTCAGCGTGGTCACCAACGACAGCGCCGGAGGCTCCACCTTCACCTATCCGCTGAGCTGCACGGGTAGCGCCGTGGCGCCGCTACCGCCGCCGCCGCAGTTCGTTCCGACGCAGTCGCCTGGCGCAGGTTGGCTGCTGGCGGCGCTGGTAGCGCTGCTCGGGGCGGTCGTGGTGCGTCGCAGCCGCTGATCAGTCGGGTCGTCACCGGCGTTGGCTGACACGGCGACGCTGGCGACTGGCCTGGGCGCGAGCAAACTGCTGGTCGCGAGCACGGCTTTGAGACCGCAGCGGCGGGACGCTCGCACCGGCGTGGGGCGGGTCCCGGCACTGCGCGAGCCCCAGCGGCGCTCGACGGCGGTTATTCTTTGCGCATCTCACGTTGCTGCGTCGTCTGCCGAATATGCTTGTCTCCGCGGTTGCCCTGCTGCTTGCCTATCTGCTCGGATCGCTGTCCGGCAGTCTGATCCTGGGGCGCGTGGTCGGTGTCGACATCCGTTCCAGCGGCAGCGGCAATGCCGGCGGAACCAACGCACTCCGGACCCGTGGCTGGCGCTTCGCGCTTGCGGTGGTGGCAATCGATGTCGGCAAGGGCGCGTTCGCCGCCTGGCTCGGGCTGTTGCTGCACACGCCGGATGCACCTTGGTCGGCATCCGCGGCGGGTTATCTGTGTGTGCTTCTGGCCGCAGTTGGACATACCTGGCCGGTGTTCTTCGGCTTTCGCGGCGGCAAGGGCGCGGGCACGTTGATTGGTGGGCTGCTGACACTGTGGCCGCTGGCGGTCGCACCCTTGCTGCTGGTCTGGCTGCTGCTGTTGGGCACGACGGGCTACGTCGGGTTGGCCACAATCTGCGCCGCCGTCTGCCTGATCCCGGCCGCGCTGCTGCTGCCGGACATTGACACCAGCCGCACCGTTTTTGCCGCGGTCGCAGCGCTGTTCATCTGCTACACCCACCGGATCAACCTTGTTCGGCTGGCTGCAGGCTCCGAACACCGATTCGAGCGCGCGCGGGTGCTGGCGCGGGCGTTCCGCCGCCGGTGAGTTCGCCGATGGATCTTGCCAGGCTGCACGCGTCGCTGGCGGCTGCCACGTCGTCACCCATCCCGCCTGTGGAGTGGGTGGACGAGATCGACTCGACCAGCAGCGCACTGCTGCGGCGCGCCGCTGAGCTGCCGGACCGCGTCGTTCTCCTGGCCGACCGGCAAACAGCCGGCCGCGGCCGCCGCGGCCGACCCTGGGTGACGCCGCCGGGTGGCAATCTGGCGCTGTCGATATTCGCGCGCCTGACCCGCGCCCCAAGCGCATTGGGCGGATTGAGTCTGGCCTTGGGCGTGGCCTGTGCCGAGACCCTGCAGGTGCTTGGCGCCGGCGCTGTGCGGCTTAAATGGCCGAACGACCTGCTGGTCGGGGATCGCAAGCTGGGCGGACTGCTGGTCGAGCTGGCCCGCGCCTCGAGTCAACACGCGGAAGCAGTAGTCGGCCTCGGGCTGAACCTGCGGCTGCCAGCCGCTTCAGACCCGGCCTGGATCGGATTGCACGAACTGGGTGTTGACGCCGACAGGGTGCAGTTTGCGGCCGGCCTGATCGGCGCCCTGCTGCTCGCGCTTGATGAGTTCGAGCGCGCTGGCTTCGCTGCCTTTGCCGAGCGCTGGGAGAGGCTGGATGGGCTGCGTGGGAAGCAGGTACGGGTCATCGCTGCCGACGTCCAGCACCACGGCACGGCGCTCGGCGTGCGCGCCGACGGCGCATTGCTGGTGGGTTGCGGCGGCGTTGAACGCGCCTTTGCAAGCGCTGACGTGAGCGTTCGAGCACCATGATCCTGCTGCTGGACCTTGGCAATTCCCGCCTGAAGTGGGCGCGCTGGGACGGCCGCGAGCTGGAGCCGATGCAGGCCAGCGAACTCGACGCAGCGCTAACACTGCCCGCGGCGCGGGGCGCACGGCTGGTCTCGAGCAGCGCTGATGCCGGTCGCCTGTCGCTGCTGCACGACCGGGTCGCTGCGGCGGGCATCGAACATCTTGAGGTGCTTGGCCCGCCGCAGCACGACGCGCTGCTGACGCTGGCCTACGCTGATCCCGCCACGCTGGGGACGGATCGCTGGTTGGCCATGCGGGCAGGGCGCGCCGCGCGCTCGGGCAGCTTCGTGGTCGCAAGCGTGGGTACTGCGCTGACCGTTGATGCAGTGGATGCGCAGGGTCACCACCTGGGCGGCTGCATTGCGCCTGGGCCGACCGCCATGCGCAGCGTGCTGTTGGCGCGCGCCCCGCACCTGGGTGACGCCGGCGGTCACTTGCAGCTGTTCTCAACCCGCACTGCGGATGCGGTTCACTCGGGACCGCTGCTGGCGGCAGCTGCTCTGATCGAGCGGCTGCTGCGAGGCTTGGCCGAACATGCGGGCGGAACGCCGCGTCTGCTGCTTACCGGCGGCGGCGCGGCAGCGCTTCTCCCTGCGCTGAGCGCACCCGCCGAGCTGCTTCCCGACCTGGTGCTGCGCGGCATGCTGACGCTGGCATCAGCAGCACGCGGCGGAGCTGAAGGACTTCCACGCTAAACTCGCCGCTGGTTCAACCCCCTGGTCCTCAATGCTGCTGCGCGCCCTCGTCCTGCTGCTGCTGGCAATGAATGTCGGTGCCGCCGCGTGGTGGCTTCTGCGGCCACCGCCGGTGCCGCCGACGCTGCTACCGGCAAATGATCCCGACGTGCCGGCGCTGGTCCTGCTGAGCGAGCTGGAGCCGACCGCCGCCGCGCTGATGGCAGAGGTCACCGAGCCGCCGGTGCCGATTCCCGTGGCAACCTCGCGCGCGTGCCTGGAGATTGGCCCGTTTCTTACCCAGGCCGATCTGCGCCGGGCCCTGGCGGCGCTGACTCCCGGCGCGCTGCGGATCCAGTTTCGCGAGGCCACGGCTGTTGTGCAGCGCGGCTATCGAGTCTTCCTGCCGGCGCCACCGACGCGCGAAGCGGCGCTGGCCGCCGCACGTGGACTGTTTGGCCGCGGACTGCGCGACTACTACGTGGTCACCTCGGGCGAGGACGAGAACACCATCTCGTTTGGCCTCTATCGCAGCGAGGCCAACGCAAAGCGCCGGCAGGTCGAAGTGCTGACCTTTGGCGTTGAGGCTCGGGTCGAGCCGCGCAGTGAATCCATCCCGCAGTTCTGGGTCGATCTCGACGGCAGCGCGGGCTTCGACTGGCGCGCCGTCCTTGGTGGCTACAGTGGCGTCGCCAGCCGCGACATTCCCTGCGACTGAATCGAACAAGGACAGGTATGGCAAGCAGCGCTTGCAGCGGTTGCTTCAAGCAGTTGCTGCAGCCAGTTGATACACTTGGCGGCTTCGCCGGCATAGCTCAGTTGGTAGAGCAACCGCCTTGTAAGCGGTAGGTCCCCAGTTCGAATCCGGGTGTCGGCACCACCCCAGCAAGCCCTGCCCGCACCCCGCACCCCGCACCCTGCGCCTCGCCGCACTTGCCGCGATCCGGCGCCTCCAGCGGCCCGCAAGCACCCACAGGACTCCGCCATGCACAAACAATCGATTGCCCTGATCGGCGCGCCGACCGACATCGGCGCCGGCCATCGCGGTGCCTCCATGGGGCCCGAAGCCCTGCGCGTTGCGGGCATTGCCGAAGCGCTGCGCGAGCGCGGGCTCAGCGTGGTTGATCGCGGCAACGTAAGCGGTCCGCACAATCCGTGGCTGCCTCCGGTTGACGGTTATCGCCATCTGGCCGAGGTGGTGGCCTGGAACCGGGCTGCGATGGATGCGGTTCGCGCTGAACTCAATGCCGGAAACCTGCCGGTTCTGCTGGGCGGCGATCATTGCCTAGCGGTCGGCTCGATCACGGCGATTGCTGCACATTGCCGCGCACAGGGTCGTAAGCTGCGCATTCTGTGGCTCGACGCGCATGCCGATTTCAACACCTCCGAACTGACCCCGTCCGGCAACATCCACGGCATGCCAGTCGCCTGCTTGTGCGGCAACGGGCCGGAGCCGCTGGTGCGCTTGGGCGGCGATGCGCCGGCGATCGCGCCGGACTCGGTGCGCCAGATCGGCATCCGCTCGGTCGATCCTGGCGAGCGACAGCTGGTGCACGAGGCCGGGCTGCACATCTACGACATGCGCTACATCGACGAAATCGGAATGCGGCGCGTGATGGAGGAGGCGCTGGATGGGCTCGACGATGACACCCATCTGCACGTCAGTTTCGATGTCGACTTTCTCGACCCGTCGATCGCCCCCGGCGTCGGCACCACGGTGCGTGGCGGCCCCAGCTACCGCGAGGCGCAGCTGGTCATGGAAATGATTGCCGATACCGGGCGGCTGGCATCGCTCGACATTTTCGAGCTCAATCCGGCCTTCGACAATCAGAACCAGACCGCCAAGCTGGCGGTGGATCTGGTTGAGAGTCTGTTCGGTAAATCGACCCTGATGCGCGGCTGAAACCGGCGCGCCGCGCTTGATTGACCCGATCAGTCCGCGCCTGCCTTCTCGATCCCCGCAACGTGCTGCGCCGGGTCTCGCGACCCGGCGCAGCAAGGAAACCTGGGTGCCTCAGCGCCAGCGCGGCGGGTCCGGCACAAAGCCGAGCGGGAACGGGTCCGGCTGCTGGCGCGGTGACCGCCGCGGCGAGGGGATGATGCCGCGCGCGATCAGCGTCCGGGTGTCGTCGTAGTACAGGGACGTGACCTGCTCTGGGCGGGTTGAGGCGCGGACGAACGCGGTGCGCGAGATCGGATCGTAGCGCCGCTCACCGTGGCCAGTGCCCAGCTCCTGCGCGGCCTGCGGCGCCGACTTGCTCGACGCACCCGCCTGATCCGCCAGGCTGCGCGAGCGCCGTTCGGACTCGCCGCCATAGGCCGGCGGAGCCGTCGGTCGCGCGTACTGGCGCTCGCGGAACACCGCGATGCCGATGACGCCGACATGGTCCGGTCGCCGGGTGCGCGCGGCATAGCTGTCGCCAAGATCGGTGAACACGAACTCGGCGACGCTCGACAGGTCCTTGCGCCAGCCGCGCACCTCGGTGCGCTGCCAGGGACCCAGCACATAGCCGGACTGCGCGGGGTTCGCGGTTTGTCCGGTGACCGCGTTGACGCCGTCCACCGACAGCACGGCGAGCACGCGGTCCGGGCTGCGGTTCTCCAGCACCACCGCGTAGCGATGGCCGGGGGTACCCGGCACGTGCGCGTTGCCACTGTTCCAATAGACCGGCAGCACCTGCCCGGTGTCGAGGTCGCGCAGCGAGAGGTCAACCGGCGAGGACTGCCGTGCCTGGGCAGCGCCCGTGAGCAGCAGTATGGCCAGAGCAGCGAGTGAGCGAATCATGGTGAGTCTCCGTGTGAGCATCAGGCTCGCTGACGTGAAACGCGTGATGCCGGCAATCGGGGTTGTCGCGCAAGGCTGGCGTACACTTCCGGCCCCCTTTCGTTCACCTCCGGCTTAGCCAATGCGCCCCGCTGTTCGCGTTCTCACCGGCATCACCACGTCTGGAACGCCGCACCTTGGCAATTACGTCGGCGCCATCCGTCCGGCGCTGGCGGCCAGCCGCCAGGCCGGCGTCGAATCGTTCTATTTTCTGGCCGACTATCACGCACTCATCAAGGTGGGCGAGCCGGCGCGGGTGCAGCGCTCGACGCTGGAGATCGCCGCCGCTTGGCTGGCCTGCGGACTGGACCCGGACAGCGTTTGGTTCTATCGGCAGAGCGACATTCCCCAGATCCCGGAGCTGACCTGGCTGCTGACCTGCGTCGCTGCCAAGGGGCTGTTGAATCGCGCGCATGCCTACAAGGCGGCGGTTGATCGCAACACCGAGAACGCAGAAGACCCCGACGCTGGCGTCAGCGCGGGGCTGTTCATGTACCCGGTGCTGATGGCGGCCGACATTCTGATGTTCAACGCGCAGCGGGTGCCGGTGGGACGCGATCAGATCCAGCACATCGAGATGGCGCGCGACATTGCCGCGCGCTTCAACCATCTGTACGGCGAGCACTTCGTGCTGCCCGAGGCCGCCATCGAAGAACACGTCGCCACTTTGCCGGGCACCGACGGTCGGAAGATGAGCAAGAGCTACGACAACACCATTCCGCTGTTTGCCAGCGCTGTCGAGTTGAAGAAGGCGGTGCTCGGCATCGTCACCGACAGTCGCACGCCGGGCGAGCCCAAGGATGCCGACAGCTCCAACGTGTTCCAGCTCCATCGAGCCTTTGCCAGCAGCGACGAGACCAGCGCCATGCGCACCGCTTTTGAGCAGGGTATCGCCTGGGGTGAGGCCAAGCAGCAGCTGTTCGCGCGGCTGGATGCCGAGCTGGCACCGATGCGCGAGCGCTATCACGCGCTGATGGCCGATCCCGCAGCGATCGAGGCGATCCTGCTGCGTGGTGCCGAGAAGGCGCGCGCGCTCGCCGCGCCGCTGCTGCGCGAGTTGCGCCAGGCGGTTGGCCTGCGGTCGCTGGTCAGTGGCGCATCGACGCCGAGTGACCTGCCGTCGGTACCGACCGCCGCCAAGCTGCCAACCATCAAGCAGTACCGCGATAGCGATGGCCTGTTCTATTTCAAACTGCTTGCCCACGACGGTCGGCTCTTGCTGCAGAGCCTGAGCCACGCCTCACCGAAAGACGCCGGCGCACGCATCGCACTGCTCAAGCGCGATGGCGCGGCGGCACTCACGCACGCGGCGGGCGAAGGCGTGCGTCTGGCCGACGAAGTGATCGGCCATCTGGCCGACGCTGCGCTGTTTGAAGAGATGGCGGCAGCGCTGGATCGGCTGGCAGAGTCGGCGGCGTGATGGACGCCGCGTTCGGCATCCACACCATCGATACCGGCTTTCACCGGCCGCAGTTCGACGCGGCCTATCTGCTGGTTGAAGGCGGCCGCGGCGCGTTCATCGATAGCGGCACAACCCATTCGCTGCCGCGTCACCTTGCCGCACTGGACACGGCAGGATTGTCGCCACGTGACGTCGACTGGCTGATCCTCACCCACGCGCACCTGGATCATGCCGGCGGTGCCGGTGCGCTTATGCGGGTGTTGCCAAACGCGCGGCTGGTTACCCATCCGCGCTGCGCGCCGCACATGGTCGACCCACGCAAATTGATCGCCGGGGCCATAGCAGTCTATGGCGCGGAGGAAGTGGCCCGCAGCTATGGCGAGATCGTTCCCGTGCCGGCCGAGCGGGTGGTGATCGCGGATGACGGCCACAGCGTCAGACTCGCCGGCAGAGCGCTGCTGTGCATCGACACGCCCGGTCATGCGCGCCACCACCTGTGCGTCTGGGATGCGCTCAGTCGCGGCTGGTTCACCGGCGACACCTTTGGGCTTGCGTACCCTGAGCTGCATGGCCCGAGCGGCCCATTCGCGCTGCCCACCACTACCCCGGTGCAGTTCGAGCCGGCCGCGCTGCACGCATCGATTGATCGCCTGATGGCGGCAGCACCGCAGCGGATGTATCTGACCCACTACGGCGAGGTTCGCGACCTCGCCCGCATGGCCGCTGATCTGCATGCCGAGATCGACGCCATGGTTGCCATCGCCCGTGGTCTTGCCGCCGTGCCTGATCGCCACCAGCAGCTGGTGATCGCGCTCACCGAGCAGACCCGGGCGAGGCTGCAGGCGCACGGCGCCACGCTGCCGACCGACGCAGCGCTGCAGCTGCTGGATGTGGACATGCAGCTGAATGCGCAGGGATTGGGGGTTTGGCTGGATCGGATGAATGCGGCGATGTGACCGCGCACCTCCGGCATCAGCAGGGGTAGTTTGCAGGACTGCGCGACTGCAATCGCCCGAATCACCGTGGGACCCTGTCCAAAGCACCGGCCGGGGTGCGGTCGACGTTCACCTGGCTCGAGCATGCGCCACCGCGTCCGACCGAGCATCCTGAACGCCGGCTGTCACGAAGCTGGGTTACCATCCGCCGTGCCCGGAGTGCGCCCTGCGCGTCCGGCATCCCTTTGACGACCTGCACGGAATTCCCGATGAAGCCACTGCTGGCAACCCTCTTGGCTCTTGGCCTAGCGTCCAGCGCCAGCGCGCAAGTCTCGCTGACGACGCTCGGAAGCCCGTACACGCAGGACTTCAACACGCTGCCCAACGCCGGGACAGTGGCTTGGGTCAACGAGGGTGAGGCAGGCGAAACGCTGGACGGCTGGTATCACCGGCGCACCGGTAGCGGCGTCAACCTGGTCGCCAACAACGGCGGCAGCAATGCCGGCAACCTTTACAGCTATGGCACCGGCACTGACAGCGATCGGGCCCTGGGTTCGGTGGGGTCGGGCAACGCCGCCGTTGGCAACATTTTTTATGGCGTCCGCTTCGTCAACAATACGGGCGCGGCGATTACCCAGTTGCAGATCAGCTACGTCGGTGAGCAGTGGCGCAACGGCGGCAACACGACGCCGCATGTGGCCGCTTTCTCCTACCTGGTGGGCGCGCCGACCGTCAGCGGGACGCTCGTCGAGTTCCAGACTGCTGGCACTGCCGTCTCCGAGCTGAACTTCACCAGCCCGGTCAACCTTGCCGCTGCCGCAGCGCTGGATGGCAACGCCGCGGCCAATCGGGTGGCGATCAGTCACACCATCACGGGGCTGAGCATCGCGGTTGGCACCGAGGTGATGCTGCGCTGGTCTGATCCGGACCAAGCCGGTTCCGACCACGGACTCTCGGTCGACGATCTCTCGGTAACCCCGCTTGGGGATGCCGTCGTTGGCTTTGATGTCTCGCTGACGTTGGCCGATGGACCTGACCCGGTCGCGGCAGGCACCAATTTGACCTACACCGCCGTGGCTTCCAATGCCGGGCCGGCCGACGCGCAGGATGTGGCCGTCACTGTGCCCTTGCCGGCCGGGACCAGCGTTGTGTCTGCGGTCGCCGATGGCGGCGGCAGCTGCAATGCCGTCTCGCCGGTGGTGTGCAGCTGGGCGGGCGCAACTGCCGCAGGCGTTCCGCGCACCGCAACCGTGGTCGCTCTGGTCGGTGCGGCAGTCGCCGATGGCACCCAGCTCAACACTATCGCAACGGTCACGGCCACCGGTGTGGACAGCAACCCAGGCAATAACAGCGTATCGACCACCACCGACGTGGTCACGCGCGCCAATCTGTCGATCACCCTCACCGACAGTCCTGATCCGGTCATCGCCGGCGCCAATCTGACCTATACGGCGGCACTGACCAACGGCGGTTCGAGCGTCGCGCAGGACGCCAACATCACGCTGCCGCTGCCGGCTGGCACCAGTTTTGTCTCGGCGGTCGCCGGTGGCGGCGGCAGCTGCAGCGCAGCGAGCCCGGTGGTCTGCACCTGGGCCGGCGCGACGGCTCCGGCTGCGCAGCGCACGGCGACCATCGTCGTCCGGGTCGCGGCAAGTGTTGCCAACGGCAGCAAGCTCACTGCCACTGCAACCGCAGCCTCGGCCACCACTGACCCGACGCCGGGCAACAATGATGCCAACGCCACGACCACGGTGAATGCCTCGGCTGACCTCTCGATCACGTTGACCGACAGTCCAGACCCGGTGGTCGCCGGCACCAGCCTGACCTACACCGCGACGCTGACCAACGGCGGGCTGAGCGATGCACAGGGCGTCAGCATCACGCTGCCGTTGCCGGCTGGCACCGGCTTCGTCTCGGCCATGCCGACTGGCGGCGGTGCCTGCAGCGCGGCGACGCCGGTGGTCTGCACTTGGTCCGGGGCCACTGCCGCAGGTGTCAGCCACAGCGTGACCGTGGTGGCTGACGTGGCGGAAAGCGCCGTCGACGGCAGCACGCTTGAGGCCACTGCGTCCGCCGCCAGCACCACGCCGGATCCGAACGCCAACAACAGCAACGTGACCGTCGCCACCACGGTGGCGACGTCTGCCGACCTGACGCTGACCTTCACCGCTGGCCCGACCCCGGTGACGCCCGGCCTCGCCATCACCCTGAACGGCTCCGCGATCAACAATGGCCCCAGCGATGCCCAGAATGTGCAGATCGCCATCGTGCTCGGGCCAGGCGTGCAGTTCTCGTCGGCGACGCCTTCGGCGGGCGGCGTCTGTACGCTGCCGGCGTTCGGAGGCACCGGAACTGTCAGCTGCACATGGGCGGGAGCGACGGCGGTGGGCGGCACGCGCGGCGTCGCGGTTACCGCGTATACCTACAACCGCGGTTCGGCAGTCGCCAGCGCTAGCGCGACGTCCTCAACCAGCGATCTGACGCCAGACAACAATGCGGCCAGCGCCAACATCACGGTGGGCTCGGGTGGCAACAATTCGACGCCGGTGATGATTCCGACCGCTGAGCACAGCGTGCTGGCTCTGCTGGCCCTGCTGCTTGGCCTGGTCGGCTTCGTGGCAGTGCGGCAGCGCTACTGATCCCGCGCGGGACCGGACGGTAAACCGTCCGCTCCCGACAGCCGCTCAGCGCGATCGCCGCGCTGAGCGGCGCCCGCGAGTCGAGGTGTCCGGGCGCCGATCATTCGCACAGCGGCTGCGAGCGCCGTTCGAAGCCTCGCTGACGCCCGAACCCGGGCAAGCGGGCATCGGTGCCGAGGCAAAAGCGATGGTCTGATCGGCCGAGCGCCTAATCCCAACGGTTCGCGCCGTGCGCCAGGTCTTCGAGCTTGGCCCGCACCACGCAGAAGCGCTGACCGGTCGGCGCTTGCATGACCACCCAGCGAGCATCGCGCGGGCGGCTGACTTCGCTGGCACCCAGCAATTTCAGGCGCGCCACTTCGGCCCCGATGTCGTCGGTCTCGATGTCCAGATGCAGGCGCGAGGTGTGCTCGACCCGCTGCACTTCGATATGCAGGCCGTGGCGACTGCCGTCCAGACGTGCGTAGCGGCCTTCGCCTCCCTCGTCAGGATCGACCACCGGCAGGCCCAGCGCGTCGCTCCAGAAGCGGGCGGCGGGCTCCAGTTGGGCGTCCTGGCAGTCGATGATGAAGCCGGCCAGGCGCGAGCGATGGCTCATACCGGCAGCGCCAGATCGTCAAGCAGGCTGCGCAAAAAGCGAGCCGCTTCGCCGCCGGTGCAGGCGCGATGATCAAAGGTGAGCGAGATCGGAATGATCCGGTGGGTGGCGATGCCGCCCATGGTCGGTACCACCTGGTGGCGACCGCGACCGGCGGCGATGATCGCGACGCACGGCGGAACGACCACCGGCGTGGCGTAGCGGCCGGCGTACTTGCCGAAATTGGACAGGCTGATGGTGTAACCCGACAGCTCACTGGCCGGCAGCGAACGCGCCTGCACCTGCGCGCTGAGCCGGTTCACCGCTTCGCGCAAACCGCCGGCGTCGAGGATGTCGGCGTTGCGCAGGTTGGCTACGAACAAGCCTTCGGGCGTGTCCACAGCGAGCCCGATATCGACCTGCGGATGCAGCGTGCGGGTAAGCGTGTTGCCGTCGAACCACGCATTCAGCGCTGGCTCGGCGCGACAGGCGATGATGATCGCGCGCAGCAGGCGCACAGTGATGTCGTTGCCCGGCGTCCAGGCATCAATGTCGGCGTCGTCGCACAGCGTGGTCGGAACAACCTTGGCGTGCGCATCGGCCATGACCCGCGCCATGTTGCGGCGGACGCCGGTGAGCGGCTCGGGTTGACCCGACACCGCTACGCCGGGTGGCTGCGTGCGCAGGGGTTTGCCAGCAGCGGAGAGTTGAGTGCGGCTCGGGACATCGCCTCTCTCCCGCCCGGAGAGGGATTGGGGAGAGGGTTCGGTCGGAGCGCCAGATGGGCTGCTTGCGCGTTCGCCAGTTCGAGAACCTGGTCGCGTGTCTTCGTTTGGAGCTTGCGCAGGCCGCGTGCCCGCTCCCCGGCCTCTTTCTCCGAGGGAGGGGGGCGTAAGCCGCGCGCTCCCGTTCGCGGCAGCGGCCTTGATGTCACTCAGGCTCACTGAGCCCTCGGGCCCGGTCGGCCGCACTTTCGCAACATCCACGCCCAGCTTCTTCGCCAGGGCGCGCGCCGCCGGCATCGCCTTGACGCCGCCGGTGGCGATCGATGATTCGACGCGCACTTCGCTGCTGGCCTGCATCGCGCCGACCACCGTGCCGGCATCGGCGTCGGTCTCCTCGTCCGCCGAAGGGGGTGGGGGAGCGGGTTCGGCGCTGCTGTGCGCGCCGTGGTGGCCCGTGTCATGCCCTTCGGCGCGCTGTGGCAGGGCTGGATCCAGCTCGAACTCGGCCAGCAGCGTGTTGGTGATGATCACCGCACCGGCACCGCCGCCTACGCGGCGAATCACTCCCGAATACGGGGACGGCAGTTCGACCACCGCTTTGGCGGTTTCCATGGCGACCAGCGGCTCGTCCAGCCGGGCGACTTCGCCGACCGCGACAAACCACTCGATCACGGTGGCGTCGGGCAGGCCTTCGCCCAGATCGGGCAGCAGAAATGTCTTCAGTGTGGCCATGGGGGCTCAGTTGAAAGCCAGCACGCGCTTGGCGGCGGCGAGGATGCGGGGCACGTCGGGCAGGAACTTCATCTCCAGCCGGAACAGCGGAATGTGGGTGTCGTAGCCGGTGACGCGCAGTACCGGCGCCTTCAGGTCGAACATCGACTCTTCGGCCAGTCGGGCGGCGATTTCGGCACCGAAGCCGCCGCTGCGCACGGCTTCGTGGATGATCACGCAGCGGCCGGTCTTGGCCACCGAATCGCGGATGGTGTCGAAGTCGAGTGGGCGCAAGGTCGCAACGTCGATCACCTCGGCCTCGACGCCTTCCTTGGCCAGCGCCTCAGCCGCCTCCAGCGTCTCCTTGACCTGCGAGCCCCAAGTGACCAGAGTCAGGTCGGCGCCTTCGCGCAGCACGTAGCAGACGTCCAGCGGCAGCGCCTCGCCGTCGTCGGCGACCTCTTCCTTGTACTGCCGGTAGATCCGCTTGGGCTCATAGAAGATCACCGGATCGGGCTCGCGAATTGCCGCCAGCAGCAGGCCGTAGGCGCGGTGCGGTGATGACGGCATCACCACCCGCAGCCCCGGCACGTTGGTAAACAGCGCCTCGTTGGCCTCACTGTGGTGCTCGGGCGCGCGGATGCCGCCACCCCAGGGCACGCGCAGCACCAGCGGACAGGTCAGCCGGCCGCGGGTGCGGGTGCGCATTCGAGCGGCGTGGCAGATCAGCTGATCGAGCATCGGGTAGACGAAGCCGTCGAACTGCGCCTCCGCCACTGGCCGCATGCCTTGCGTGGCCAGTCCGACGGCCAGCCCGGCGATGGTGGTTTCGTCGAGCGGCGTGTCGAGCACGCGCTCGTCGCCGAAGCGCTGGGCGAGGCCGGCAGTGGCGCGAAATACGCCGCCGTTGATGCCGACATCCTCACCCAACACAACGACACTGGGATCGCGTGCCAGCTCGTGCGCCAGCGCCATGGTGATCGCCTCGATCAGCGCGACGGCGGCCATCAGTGCTTGTCCCTCGCCATGGCTTCAGCGCGCTGCGCCAGCAGGTCGAGCGGCATGTCGGCGTACAGATGATCAAACATCGCTTCCACCGGTGGCGGTGCCACGGCGAGATAGGCATCGACCTCAGTGTCAACGCGACGACCGCACTCGGCCTTCCATTCGGCTTCCTGCGCATCGCTCCAGACGCCCTGCGCGGTCAACCAGGCGCGCAGCCGGAGCATCGGTTCGCGTTCCCAGGCTTCTTTCACTTCGATTTCGCCACGGTAACGGCGCGCATCGTCGGCGGTGGTGTGGTCGCCCAGCCGGTAGGTGACCGCCTCGATCACTGTGCCGCCGTGACCATTTCGGGCCCGCTTGAGCGCGTGATCGCAGGCCGCGCGGACGGCGATGTAGTCGTTGCCGTCGACCTGCACACAGTCGAGTCCGCCGGCGATGCCTTTTTGCGCCAACGTCTTGGCCCCGGTCTGCGCGGCCCGTGGCACCGAGATGGCCCACTGGTTATTGACGATCACCAGCACCAGCGGCAGGTTGAACGCGCCAGCCGAGTTGAGTGCGGCATAGAAGTCGGTCTTCGAGGTGCCGCCGTCGCCGCACATCGCCAGCGCGCAGCGCGGTTCATTGCGCAGCTTGAACGCCAGCGCCGCGCCGGCCGCATGCAGACACTGGGTGGCGATCGGTACGCAGAACGGATAATCGTGCGGCGGGCCGGAAAAGTCGCTGCCGCGCTCATCGCCGCCCCAGTACAGCAGCACCTCGCGCGGCTTCACACCGCGCGCGAACATGGCGCCGTACTCACGATAGGAAATGCCCAGCACGTCGTCGTACTGCAGCGACTGGCCGACCGCGATATGCACCGCTTCGTGGCCAAGACAGCTGGCGTAGGTGCCGAGCTTGCCGGTGCGCTGCAGGGCTACCGCCTTGCTGTCGAAGCTGCGGGTGAACAGCATCAGCTTGTAGGGCTCGACCAGCGCCGCGGGATCGCGGGCGAACGGCGGCAGCGGCAGGTCGGTGGGCACGCCGTCGACGCCCAAATGCTGCAGGTAGTCGATCTGAAAGGTGGCGACGATGCTCATCGGCACCCCATGGAAAACGGTTGACGGGCAGGCAGGTTCATATGGGGAGGATGCAGTGCAGCTGCGGCAGGCGCATGACGCGCTGCACCACGCGGGGTTACCCTCGCGGTCTTCACGTCGCTGGAAGTGCACATCGTGACAGCTCCTGACAATCAACGCGCCCTCGAGCAGGGCATCACCACCGATCTGCGCGGCCGGCTCACCTACGACGGCTACCTGCGGCTGGATGCGCTGCTATCGGCCCAGCAGCCGCTATCGCAGCCTGAGCATCATGACGAGCTGCTGTTCATCATCCAGCACCAGACCTCGGAGCTGTGGTTGAAACTGCTGGTGCACGAACTCAGCGCTGCGCTGCGCCATCTCCAGCGCGACGAGGTCGGGCCGGTGCAGAAGATTCTGGCGCGGGTCAAGCAGGTTCAGCGGCAGCTGTTCGAGCAATGGTCGGTGCTGGAGACCCTGACGCCCACCGAGTACGCGCAGTTTCGACACGTGCTGGGGCCGGCATCGGGCTTCCAATCGCTGCAGTACCGTACGGTGGAGTTCCTGCTGGGCAACAAGAACGCCGCCATGCTGGCGGTGTTTGACTACGCGCCCGCGCAGCAGGCGGCGTTGGCCCGCGTGCTGCACGCGCCGGCGCTGTACGACGAGTTTCTGCGCCATCTGGCGCGCATGGGTCACGCCGTTCCGGCGCACTGCGTGGAGCGTGATTTCTCGCTTCCGCATCGGCGCACGCCGGAGCTGCTGCCGGTGTTCGAGGCGATCTACCGCGACCCGCAGACCCACTGGTCGGCGTATGCGCTGTGCGAGCAGCTGGTCGATGTGGAGGAGAGTTTCCAGCTATGGCGCTTCCGCCACATGAAGACGGTCGAGCGCATCATCGGCTACAAGCGCGGAACCGGCGGATCGAGCGGTGTCGGTTTCCTCAGCAAGGCGCTGGAGCTGACGTTCTTTCCCGAGCTGCTGGATGTGCGGACCCTGCTGGGGTGAGGGGCGGGGTCCCGTCGGTGCAGCCGGCAAACCCGCAGACGCCAGCCTGCTAGCATTCGCCCTTCATTCAGAAACTGGGGACCGGAATGACGGATTCGACTGCCGCTGCGTTGCCACCAAAAGGACTCGTCAATCGCACGCTTGACCTGATCGAGCGGGTCGGCAATCGACTGCCCGATCCGGCCGTGCTGTTCCTGCTGCTGATGGTCGTCGTGTGGGCAGTTTCGTGGCTGCTTTCGAGCCTCACCTTCAGCGAGATCGATCCGCGCAGCGGCGAGCCGATCCGGGTGCTGAACATGCTGGAAGGCGCGGCGTTGACCGGCTTCATGGCCAAGCTGGTCAATACGTTCGTCACCTTTCATCCGCTTGGCGTGGTGCTGGTGGCCATGTTGGGGCTGGGCGTTGCCGAGCACACCGGATTCATCAACGCCGGTCTGCGCAGCATGCTGGCGGTCACGCCCAAGGCGCTGCTGACGCCGATGCTGGTGGCGGTGGGCATCCTCAGTCACGTCGCGGTCGATGCCGGCTACGTGCTGGTGATTCCGCTCGGCGCGGTGATCTTCTACGCCGCCGGGCGGCATCCGCTGGCCGGCATCGCGGCGGCCTTCGCCGGCGTCTCCGGCGGCTTTTCGGCGACCTTTTTCCTGCCCTCCAGTCTCGATCCGCTGCTGTCGGGCATCACTCAGGTGGCAGCGCGACTGACCGATCCGACGGTGGAAGTGAATCCACTCAACAATTACTTTTTCACCACGGCGTCGAGTTTCCTGATCATTGCGGTGGCCTGGTTCCTGACTGACAAGGTGATCGAGCCGCGACTGCAGGCCACGGCGGTCGACGGTGATTCGACGCAGATGCCGACCATGGACGCGCTGGGCGCCAACGAGAAGCGCGGCCTGCTGGCCGCCCTTGCCGCGATGGGTCTGTTGAGTCTGCTGTTCGTCCTTACCCTGCTGCCGGAAACCTCCCCGTGGGCGGCACCTGCGGATCAGGTGGCGGCGGGACAGAGTCGGCTGCTGGTCAGTGCCGCGCCGGTGATGCAGTCGATCGTCGGCCTGATCTTTGTGTTCTTCCTGGTGCCTGGCATCGTCTACGGCTACATCGCCGGCACGGTGAAAACCCACCGCGACGTGATCGCCGGCATGAGCAAGGCAATGAGCGGCATGGGCTACTACATCGTCATGGCGTTCTTCTGCGCGCAGTTCATCTACGCCTTCAGCCAGTCCAATCTCGGCGTGCTGCTGGCGATCAAGGGCGCCAACACGCTGCAGGCACTGGGGCTGCCGATGGCGATGACGCTGGTCGGCATCGTTTTGCTGTCAGGCTTCGTCAACCTGCTGATCGGCTCGGCCTCCGCCAAGTGGGCGCTGATCGGCGCGATCATGGTGCCGATGCTGATGCAGCTCGGCGTTTCGCCGGATCTGACCCAGGCTGCCTATCGGGTTGGCGACTCCAGCACCAACATCATTACCCCGCTGATGCCGTACTTCCCGCTGATCGTGGTGTTCTGCCAGAAGTACGTGAAAGCCAGCGGCATCGGCACCCTGGTCGCGTTGATGCTGCCCTACTCGATCAGTCTGCTGGTGATCTGGACGGCGTTCCTGATCGGCTTCTGGGCGTTCGGCATTCCGCTGGGGATTGGCGCAAGCTTTGACTACATTCCTGCGGCGTCAGCGGCAGGGCCGTAGGGTTGCAGGTCCGCCGTTGCGGTTTGACGCGATGGATGACACCGCGTAAATGTTTCCGCCCGAGCGCGCCGACATGCGGCCGCGCTCGCGTTTTGTCAGATCTACCAAGTACCGGGGAGTAGCGAACACGTGGCCAGCCAACTTTCACATCCTGAGGAAGGCAAGCAGTTCCTCGGTCATCCGCGCGGCCTGTACATGCTGTTTTTTGCCGAGATGTGGGAGCGCTTCTCCTTCTACGGCATGCGCGCGCTGCTGGTGCTGTACCTCACCAAGCACTGGCTGTTCTCGGATGGCGACGCCTCGGTGGTGTACGGTGCCTACACGGCGCTGGTCTACATCACGCCGGTCATCGGCGGTTACCTGGCCGACCGCTACCTCGGCCAGCGCAAGGCAGTGCTGTATGGCGCAGTGCTGCTGACCATCGGCCATTTCCTGATGGGGTTCGAGGGCACTGGCGACCAAGGCAGCCCGGCGATGAACGCATTCTGGCTGGCGCTGGCCTTCATCATCGTCGGCTCTGGCTTTCTCAAAGCGAACATTTCGGTGATGGTGGGTCAGCTGTATCCGCGCACCGACGTGCGCCGCGATGGCGCTTACACGATCTTCTACATGGGCATCAATCTGGGTGCCTTCCTTGGCTCGCTGCTGTGCGGCTATCTGGGCGAGGTCTACGGCTGGAAGTACGGCTTCGGTGCCGCTGGCTTCGGCATGCTGCTGGGGCTGGTCGTCTTCGTCATCGGCAAGCCGCTGTTGCAGGGATGCGGCGAAGCCATCAATCCCGCGAAACTGCGCGAGCGGGTGGCCGGGATCCCGTTCGAGTGGCTGCTGTACGCATTCGGCATCGTCATCGTTGTGATCTGCTGGTGGATGGTGCAGAACCAGAAGGTGGTCGGCGTTGCGCTTGGCGTGAGCGGTGTGGCCCTGCTCGGCTACGTGGTATGGACCGCGACGACCAAGCTCGACCGGCATGCGCGCGACCGCATCTTTGCGGCAATGATCCTGATGATCGGTTCGGTCCTGTTCTGGGCGCTGTTCGAACAGGCCGGTTCGTCGCTGAACCTGTATACCGACCGCTATGTTGATCGCACCATGCTGGGCTGGGAAGTTCCGGCCTCGATGTTCCAGTCGATCAATGCGCTCTACATCATCCTGCTCGCACCGCTGTTCGCGGGCCTGTGGACCTGGCTCGGCAAGCGCGGGCTTGAGCCTTCGGCGCCGGCCAAGTTCGGCCTCGCCATGATCCAGCTTGGCTTTGGTTTTCTGGTGCTGGTGGCCGGTGCGGCCGCGGTCGCCGCCGGCAGCATGACCCCGGTGCTGTTCATCTTTTTGATCTACCTGCTGCACACCACCGGCGAGCTGTGTCTTTCTCCGGTCGGTCTGTCGGCGATGAATCGTCTGGCGCCGACGCACATGGCGAGCCTGATCATGGGCTGCTGGTTTTTTGCCTCGGCCACCGGCAACTTCGTCGCCGGGCTGATCTCCAAGGCCACCGGCTCCGAAGCGGCATCCGGCGAGAACGCCGCGCAGCAGGTGGTGCTGGATGTCTACACGACGATCGGCTGGATAGCCGTGGTGGTCGGCGTCGGCTTCATGCTCGTCGCGCCGCTGATCCGCAAACTCATGCATCTGGAAACGCTGCGCGATGACACGCCGGGCCTTGCCGGCCAGGCGGAGCTTGGCGAGCCGGCCGCCGCCGGCATGCATCCGGGGCAGAACTCCAAGGTCTGAGTAACGCGCGCGTGCGCGCTGCGAATCAACCGCGGTGGCCGGCCAGACCGGCACCGCGCGAGCCCGTCATTCAGCGGTGCAGCAGCGCATCGAGCAGCGCGTCAAAGCGTCGCCGCTCGCCCGGGCTGAAGGTGTCAAGCAGCCGGCTTTCGTAGTCGAGCGCCAACGGCACGATCTGATCGTAGATGCGGTGGCCGGCATCCGACAGCGCCAGCACTGAACGTCGACGATCATTGGCGTGGGTGTCCCGCAGCAGCAGCCCGCGCTCCAGCAGCGCCGCCACGGCGCGACTGACCGCCACCTTGTCCATGGCGGTGCGCTCGGCCACCTCCATCGCGCACACGTCGGGGTAGCGCGCCAGCACGGCCATCACCCGCCACTCGGTCACGCTGATGCCAAACTGCTCCTGATACAGCGCCGCTATGTCGGCGCTGATCCGGTTGGTCAGGACCGACAGTCGATAGGGAAGAAAGCGCTCCAGTTCGAGGATCTGACGCGGGGCCTGCGAATCCGGCATTGCGCTGCACCTTGCAATTGGTTTCAAACGAAACTATAAAAACAACGGTCAGGCGGCGCAAACTCTGTGCCTGCCCAATGGGAGCAATGCCATGAACGCCAGTGCGGAGGCCGGTACCGGCCGGATCAGTTTCGACAATCCGATGGGCATCGACGGCTTCGAGTTTGTCGAGTTTGCCTCACCGCAGCCGCAGCTGCTGCACGACTACTTCCGCAAGCTCGGATTCATCCAGGTGGCGCGGCACAAGACCCGACCGATCCACACCTACCGACAGGGCGACTGCACCTTCCTGATCAACGAGGATCCGGATTCCTTCGCTGCCGAGTTCGCCGCCGAGCACGGGCCCAGCGCCTGCGGCTTCGCCATCCGCGTCAACAAGCTGGCCGAGTGGGCGCGCGTGCAGGCGCTGAAGAATGGCGCCGAGCAGATCGGCGAGCGCGAGCTGACCAAGGCGGTCGCCGCGCCGGTGATCAAGGGCATCGGCGGCTGCATGCTCTACATCGTCGATCGCTATGACGACCAGGGCACCATCCACGACCCCGACTACGAGTGGCTGCCGGGCGTCGAGCGCATGCCGAAAGGCTATGGTCTGACCTTCATCGACCACCTCACCCACAACCTGTTCGCCGGCAACATGGCCAAGTGGGCCGACTACTACGAGCGGCTGTTCAACTTCCGCGAGATCCGCTACTTCGACATCAAGGGCGCCAAGACCGGGCTGGTGTCGAAGGCGATGACCGCGCCCGACGGCATGGTGCGCATCCCGCTCAACGAGTCGAATGACCCGAAGTCGCAGATCAACGAATACCTCAACCAGTACAAGGGCGAGGGCATCCAGCACATCGCCTGTTTCACCGACGACATCTACCAGACCGTCGAAACGATGCGTGCGCAGGGCGTCGAGTTCCTGGATACGCCGAACACCTATTTCGACGTCATCGACGAACGCATTCCGGCGCACGGTGAAGACGTGGCGCGACTGCGCGCCAACAAAATCCTTATCGACGCCGACCCGGAGACCAAGCAGCGCAAGCTGCTGCAGATTTTCACCCTCAACGCGGTCGGTCCGATTTTCTTCGAGATCATCCAGCGCAAGGGCAATGAAGGCTTCGGCGAAGGCAACTTCCAGGCCCTGTTCGAGAGCATCGAGCGCGATCAGATGCGGCGTGGAGTGCTGTAGGCTGCCAGAGATCGTCCGCAACGTCGG
>JBBRBN010000003.1:0-89738 GCA_038205755.1 Lysobacterales bacterium
CATCTTAACGAGACCACCCGTTTCCGGAGGCACCCCGCCCCGGCCACCGTCACACCCAGGGAACCACGCCATGAAAGAGCATCCGCTGCACTCGCATTCCGGTATCCCCGCCCTGCTGCTGGTCATCGGCCTGCTGCTGGCAGCCATCGCCCTGGTCATTGTCGGACCACCGATCCTCAAGGTCGCCGGGGTACTGGCACTGATCGCGCTGGGCAGCGCGCTGGCCGGGTTCTTCATGGTCGAGCCCAATCAGGCTGCTGTCCTGACCCTGTTCGGTCGCTACGTCGGGTCGGTGAAAGTGGCGGGTCTGCGCTGGAACAATCCGTTCTTTGCGGTGAAGAAAGTCTCGCTGCGGGTGCGCAACTTCGAAAGCGGCCGTCTGAAGGTCAACGAGCTGGAGGGCAGTCCGATCGAGATTGCCGCCGTGATCGTCTGGCGGGTGGTCGACTCGGCAGAGGCGGTGTTCAACGTCGACGACTACGAGAGCTTCGTCCACGTGCAATCCGAGTCTGCCCTGCGGGCGATGGCCACCAGCTATCCGTACGACTCGCACGATGACGGCAGCATTTCGTTGCGCAGCCACCAGGCTGAAATCTCGAAGCATTTGAAGGAGCAGCTGGAAGAGCGTCTGACGACTGCCGGTGTCGATGTGGTCGACGCCCGCATCAGCCACCTGGCTTACGCGCCGGAGATCGCCCAGGCGATGCTGCAGCGGCAGCAGGCTGGCGCGATCATCGCGGCCCGCACCCGGATTGTGGAAGGCGCTGTTGGCATGGTCGAGATGGCGCTGAACCAGCTCAAGGCCAAGGGCGTGGTGGAGCTCGATGACGAGCGTCGCGCAGCCATGGTCAGCAACCTGCTGGTGGTCCTGTGCTCGGATCGCGCGACTCAGCCGGTTGTCAACACCGGCACCCTCTACTGAGCCCGGCCGGCCACTGGCCATGAGCGAAAAGAAAGCCTATCCGCTGCGAATCAACGCCCAGGTGCTGGAAGCTGTCCAGCGCTGGGCGGATGACGAGCTGCGTTCTCTCAATGCGCAGATCGAGTATCTGCTGCGCGATTCGCTGCGCCGATCGGGTCGGCTGAAGTCGCCCGACCAATCGCCCACTCAGGAGAAATCCGATGTCGAATGACCGCTACGTCTATCAGGTCGTGGAGATCAAGCCCGGCATCTGGGGCCTGAAGTCGCAACGAATCAGTGACGAGCTGAACCGGCTCGGCGCCCAGGGTTGGGAGCTGGTCACCGCGCTGCAGCCCAATGGCGTCAGCTCATTGCGGCTGTTTCTCAAGAAGCTCCAGTAGCCTCGAACCTTGCAGGAGTTGACCATGTCCCGGACCATCAAACAGCTGCTCCTGGCCACCTTGGCTGCGCTGGTGATTGCCGGCGCAGCTGGCTGGTACCTGCTGCCCCGGCTGCTGCCCGCTGCCGCGACTGCCGCCGAACTCGACCCGGTCCAGCGCGACCGGGCGGTCCGCTTTCTTGATGCGCTGGATGGCGGCGAGTTTGCGCAGGCTGAGGCAATGCTGGATGCGAAAGCCAGTGCGGCGCTGGCTGGCGGCAAGCTGGAACAGGTGTGGACCGCGCTGCCCAAGCAGATCGGTGCGCGCACCGAACGCAGCGCGCCGCGCGGCGAGACCGTTGAAGGCCGTCCGGTCGTCACGGTAACGCTGCGACACGAAATGGTCGCGCTCGACGCCCGCATCCATTTCGATGCCGAGGGGCTGATCGATGGCTTTCGCCTGATGCCCGCTCTGGCAGCGCCCGCGCCGGTTGCGCCAGTCAACGACGAGAGGTTCTCCGAATCCGAACTGGAGATTGCCGGGCTGCCGGCCACGCTGTCGTTGCCGCGCGGTGCCGGACCGTTCCCGGCGGTGGTGCTGGTGCACGGCTCAGGCCCGCACGACCGCGACGAAACCATCGGCCCCAACAAGCCATTCCGCGATCTTGCCCATGGGCTGGCAGCACGCGGTATCGCGGTGCTGCGCTACGAGAAGCGCAGCCACGCGCGTCCACAGGACTTCGGCGCCGCATTCACTCTTGACGCGGAGGTGGTGGACGATGCCGTGCTCGTGCTGGCGGCCGCCCGCGCCAGTGATGGCATCGATCCCGCTCGCGTCTTCGTATTGGGGCACAGCCTGGGCGGCATGGCGGCACCGCGCATCGTGGCCCGCGACCCGAATCTGGCCGGCGCGATCCTGCTGGCCGGCGCCAGCCGCCCGCTGCATCACATCGTCCCTGAGCAGGTCCGCTATCTGGCGCTGCAGGATGGAGAAATCAGCGCCGATGAGCAGTCCGGCATCGACGCATTGGACCAGCAGCGCGACGCGCTGGACGCGATGCACAACGGCACCGCAGCGCCGCAGACGCTGATGCTCGGCCTGAACGAGACCTACTGGCGCGACCTGCTTGCCTACGACCCGGCCGCGATGGCCGCCACGCAATCGACGGCGCTGCTGATCCTGCAGGGTGAGCGCGACTACCAGGTGACGATGGACGGCGATCTGACGCGCTGGCAGCAGGCGTTGGCCGAGCGCGAGAATGTCGTGGTGAAGACCTATCCGGACCTCAATCATCTGTTCATGCCGGGCAGCGGACCGGCAACCCCGCAGGAATACTTCAAGGCCGGCACGCTGAGCGAGCCAGTCATCGCGGACATCGGAGACTGGATCAATGCGCACTGATCGCCCCGCTGGCGGCGCCGTGCCAGAGCGGATGCAGCTGCGGCCCATTTCAACCCGTTCGCGAGCGTGGCTGATCGGGTTGACGGCAGTTCTGCCGATGGTGGTGTGCTCGGTAGCGGTTGGCATGATGTTCGGGGGCGACAGGCCAGCGCCGCTGAATGCTGGATCGTTGCTGCTACTCGCCGCCATCGTGATGTGCGGCATCTTCTGCGCCTATCTGCTGCGAAGCTTCAGACGACATCACATCAGCCTGGATACTGCCGGCATTGAGGTCGCCACTACGTTCTATCGGCGGCGGCTGGCGTTTCCCGACCTGGACCTCGCCGCAGCCCGCGTGGTGGATCTGGCCGAGCACACCGAGCTGCGTCCGATGCTCAAGACCAATGCGGTGGATGTGCCCGGCTTCAAGAGCGGCTGGTATCGCCTGCGCAATTGGCAGAGCGCGCTGGTCGCAGTCAGCGACGGGCCGCGCGTGCTGTGGCTGCCAACCCGCCTGAAGTACGGCCTGCTGCTGCAGCCGTTACAGCCGCAGGAACTGCTTGATCGCCTGCGCGAATTGGCGGGCACCGGCCGCAGACACTAGCAGCCGGTCGGACTTGGGTCGGCCGGGCTGCACATCCGCCTGCACGGTCCCGGTGATCAAATAGCTCATGCCGCTGACTCTTGGCCCATTGGGCTAGCAGCCTGCAAATCGTCGTTGTCTGTCCTCACGCAGCCAGCAATCGCCTCGACCACCTGAGCAGGCTGCTAGTCTGACCCGATGCGACCTGGCCCGACTCAGCTGATCAACACCGCGGCCATCGAGATCTGGCCGGCCTGGCTGCTGCAAGCGCGCAGCAACGGCCACGCGCGGGCGCTGGCGAACGGCGACTGGGCGTTGCGCCGCAAGCGCGAGGGCGCCTTCCTGGCCGTGCTGCAGGGCGGCGACGTCCGGCCGCTGATACCGAACCTGGATCGCGAACCGGGTATTGATGGCGCGCTCGCGGCCGGCGCTGCGCTGGCGTCGGGCAAACTCCAGGCGAACGGCTGGCTCGCACATCCGTCTGGCCGATCCACACTGCTGGCGTTGGGCATCAGCGAACGCTACGGTGTCGAGCGCGGCCTGCTTCCGGTTGCCGAGCCGCGTCGCCTCACGTTCGCCGGTCGGGATCGCTACCGCCGCCCGCTTTGGTTGCTGCCACCGGCGGCACGCGCCTGGCGGCAGCTAGGGCTTGCCGCATGTGGCGACGGGGTCACGCTGGAGGCGATTTCCGGGTTCCGCAGCAGTGCCTATCAGCGCGCAATTTTCGAGCGCAAACTGGCGCGCGGGCTGGCTATCGACAGCATCCTGCGAGTTAACGCGGCGCCCGGGTTCTCGGAGCATCACAGCGGACGCGCCATCGACATCGGCACGCCGGGCGAGCCGCCAGCAGAGGAAAGCTTCGAGCAGACGCCCGCCTTCCGCTGGCTGCTCGCGCATGCCGGCCGGTTCGGGTTTCGCCTGAGCTTTCCGCGCGACAATCCGCACCGGTTGGCTTACGAACCTTGGCACTGGTGCTGGCAGGTGCCGGCATCCGGCATGCCAGCATAGCTCCGCGTCATCGCTGCGCCGCCGCTGCAAGGCGACGCCGACGATCTCCCGCTGCTGCCCGACCCGCCCAACCAGCGCGGCGTTTGGAACAGTCAGCGTTACGGACGATTCCCAGTCGGACCGCGCAGGTCCATATCTGCAATCCGCCACAGGTACATGGCCGCAAGGCTGCGAAACGGTCCCCAGCAGTCCCCGCGCAGGGCCAACTCGCTGGGTGTGGGCGCAACATTGAGGTGGTCAGTTCGCTGCACGCCTCGGCGCACGCCGAGATCGTCGATCGGCAGCTGATCGGCGCGCCCCAGTCGGAACATCAGCATCATCTGCACGGTCCAGCGGCCGATACCGCGGACGGCACTCAGCGCCTTGATGATCTGCTCGTCGTCCAGCCTGGCCATTTCGGAAAGCGTCGGGATCGCGCTACGCCGTTCATGCGCCGCAAGGTCGCGCAGCGCTCTGGACTTGTTGCTCGACACTCCGCAGCTGCGCAGCGTTGCGTCATCGACACGCTCAAGCGCGTCCGCATGCAGCAGGCTGGAAGCGGTCGCCGCCTCCACCCGGCCAACGATGGTCGCTGCCGCCTTGCCTGCCAGCTGCTGGTGAAGAATGGCCCGGGCCAGTGCATCCACCACGTCGAAGCGCTGGCGCCAACGCGGGTCCGCAGCCACCGGTTCGACGCGCTGCATCCAGAGCGCCAGCGCCGGGTCCACCCTTTGAAGATGGCGTGTCCCGGCCTCGACATCGAACCCGCGTGAGACTGGCGCCATGTTTGCCTCAATGAGGGCAGACCAAGGTTGAACATCCCGCAAAAAAAGCAGGGCGGGAAATCCCGCCCTGCTGTGTCACTTTTGCAGCTGACCGCCGCCGTCAAGGGCGGCCGGTCAGCACTTGCTCAGCGCGGCGTGAACTGGATCTGCCCGACCACGTTGGCGTTCGACACCGACTGTCCGAGGATCAGCGGCTTGTAGCCATTGGTCAGCCACAGCGGCAGCTGGCTGATGTACGGCAGACCGGTGCGGATGTCGCCGCTCTGACCACCAGGCTGCGCCTGCAGGATGGTCGGCGGGAAGGTCATTTCGCCGAGGAAACGGCGTACCGGTCCACTGCCGAACATGAAGCCATTCACCGTGTTGGCGCGCGTGTTGTGACCCGCCGCATCCACCGTCTCGAAGCCACCCGGCCGGGCCAGACCCGGCAACCCTGGACCCAGATTGACGAACGGGAACAGATTGACGCCCGCCTGCTGGCTCGGAATGCTCAGCTGTCCGCCCAGCGTATGGGCAAAGACAATCCGGTGCAGCCGGCCCCAGCGATAGGTGCTGATGTCGGTCGAGTTGGCAAAGGCTGGCGCAAACTCATTGCTGGCGAGCAGGTCAAGCGTCTGCTTCATGCTGTTCAGCAACACGCAGTCACGCCGCACGGCGGCCGGCAGGGTCGCGGTGACGCCCGACCGGAAGAAGTCCAAACCCGAAGCACCGCGGCCCTGCTGCTGCTCGAAGCGATCCAGCAGGTATTGCACGGTGGTGAGGGCTTCACGCCCACCCGGCAGGAAGTTGCCCAGACCCACCTGCGACAGCGTCGCGTCGACGGTGTTGCGGATGACCTGTCCGCGCCAGACCGAATAGAGCGTCGCCGCGACGCTGTTGGCAACTTCGGTTTCGGTCGGGACCGGCAGGGCGAACGGGTTGTCGAAGGCATCAAAGCCCTGCTGGATACCGGTCGGTGACGAGAAGTCCCAGTTGCGGATGAAACCGATCGCCCGCGCCACGCCAGCGTCCGATGCCGCCGGACAAGACGGCGCGTTGTTGAACGCCCGGACCAGGTATGGCGAGATCAGCTCTGCATCCAGCATCTGAGTGTTGGCCTGCAGCACCGCCATGTCCTGGATAGTGATGTCGCCACGCGCAATCAGCCGCTGCAACTCACGGTCAATGCGGCCCATCCGATACGCCGAGTGACCCGCCGCGTAGTACAGGATGCCGCCGCCAGCGCGCTGCTGGTTGAGCGGATTATTGTCCAGCGTGGTGCCGACCGGATCGTTGTTGGCGTTGGCGATATAGCCACGCGCCGGATTGATCACAAACGGCATCTCAGCCGGCGACAGGATCTCGAACGGAAGACTCTGGTTGGCATAGGTGTTGGTGCGCGCGAGCCACTCGTTGCCACCAAAGCCGTTGCGCACCAGGTACGGCGGCGAGCCGGCCACGGTGTTGTTCTGCAGATCCTGCCGGATCGGCGCCTCAGCGGTAGCGAAGTAGGCGATGTTGCCGCCACGGTCGACATAGGCGAAGTTCTGCGAACCGACGTCAAAAAAGCTGAGCGCTTCACGGAACTCGGACAGGTTGGTGGCCCGATTGACGCGACGGAAAGCCTCCAGCTCCTGGGTGGCTCCCCAACCGGCGTACTGGAAGCTCACGCCAGCGGAGTTGACGGTGTCAATCGACACCACTGGTCCGTTGTTGCGGCGCGGGACGATGACCGTTACGCCGCCATTGGTATAGCCGATCGAGTTGACCCGCGCCACGCTGTTGGCGATGCCATCGCCGGTGTTATTTGCGAAGTAGCTCTGGAACACCCACAGCACGGGCTCGATGCCGGTGCTGTGGCGGGTGTGGGTCGGCAGACCGAACGTGTTGAGGACAAACGATTCGAAGAAGGCGTCGGTCACATCCAGCGAGTTGGTAGTCAGACCCCAGCAGAACTGCGTGGTGCAGCCCAGCAGCGGCCACGGGGTGCCTGGCGCCACCGAACCCACCGTGTTCATCGGCTCGGGATAGCGTGGATCGGTCGAAATCACGTGCCCTTCATGGAACAGGACCGGCGTGCCGAGACTCAGGTGCGGGTCGTTGGCAAGCATGGCGCGACCCGACTCCGTATGCTGACCGGCGACCATCCACCAGTTGCTTCCGGCGCGGTCATCGCGGCGATTCAGCTGACGCGCCAGTATCGGGTTGTCGCTGATCGATTCGACATAGCGCTGGAGCATGCCAAGCTGACTCTCGGAGGCCAGCGGCTGATCCTTCGAGGCGCTGTTGCCGGACCCCTCCTTGGAAGCCGGCAGGAAGCCCGGGATGGTGATCCGATTGTCAGGCGGTGCGCTGCGGTGGGTGTCCTCGAAGAACAGGGCAGCGCCATTGAAGCCGGCGGCGGCACCGGCCTGCTGATAGGCGCCCGCGCGCAGCGTGAAGCCGGTTTCATCGTCAAAGCTGAGCTGGAAAGCAAGCAGCTTGCCGATGACCACCGAGTCGACTGGCGACCAGGGATCGGCGGAAGTGAGCTGCAGTCCCGCATACTCGATCGGCAGCGGGTTCTGCGACAGCCAGCTGTTGACGCCCTCGGAGTATGACTTGAGCTGTGCCTTGAGGAGATCCGGCGTGCGTGCCCAGGATGCCCAGGCCGCGCGGCGCAGGCCCAGCGTACGCAGCTGAACGTCGTTGGCAAGCGCCGGCGGACCGACCAGTTCGGCCAGCGTTCCGCTGCCGGTGCGGCGCAGCGTATCCATCTGCCAGAAACGGTCGCGGGCATGGGCGTAGCCCATCAGCCAGGCGGCATCTTCATCGTTGGCGGCGGTGATGGTCGGAACGCCGCTCGGATCATAGGTGATGCTGCCTGGCGCACGCAGCCCCGCTCCAGGAATCAGCACGCTTGCCGGCGTCTCGGTGACTGCAAGCCCGACAATCACCGGATTGCCTTGAATCGGGCCAATCGAGACAGCAGCGCCCGAGCTCAGGTCAATCTGATAGAGCCCGGTGACGCCGCCCGAACGCAGGGCAGCGATGCCGGAGTTGTTGCGGCCGAAGAACAGGATGTCAAAGCCGCCGTCACCTTCAATGCTCAAACCCAGCGAACCCAGCCGCACCTGGACGCCATCATTGGGCGGGTTCTGCAGGTTGAGCGTTCCAGACACCTGGTCGATCACCAACAATGCCGTGCTGGTCGTGCCGGACACGCTGTTGAGGTAGGCAGCGGCGACGGCACGCGTGGTGGCGGGGCTGATCGTTCCGTCAACGATGGCAACGCCATTTGCAACATTGATGCGCAGATTCTGCCCGGCGCTGGTGATCAGCCGCAGGCGATCCGGAACCGGATTGAAATCAATCGCGAACGCGTCGCCGAGCAGCGCAGTGTTGATCAGCGCGCCGGGCATCGCCACGCCGGTCAAGGGGTTGATGGTGTAGAGCCGACCGCTGCGGCCTACGCCGAACAACACGCCGGTTGCCGGGCGGGTATCGATTCCGATCAGCGTATCGCCGGCATTGAGCCCAGTGACGGCGACCGTGGCTTGCACCGCGCCGGGGTTGGCGACGGAAAAGCGCAGCAGCCGGTTGTCGGCGGTCAATGCAACCACAGCGGCCTGCGGCGGCGGCGGCGCCAGCACCGGAGCACCCACCACGGCCAGCCCGTTCAGGACCGGATTGCCGCCAACGGCGCCAACCAGCGTGGCGGCACCGGTATCCAGATTGATGCGGTACAGACCGGTGTTGCCTCCGACCCGAAGCGCGGCGAGCGCAGCATTCGCGCCGCCTGCAAACTGCACGTCCAGACCGGCGGCGCCGCCGACGTCAAGCGCCACGCCCAGCGGGCCAACCGGAACCAGCGTGCCGTTGTTGGGCGGACTCTGCAGCATCAACGAGCCGTTGGCCACGTTGATGACATAGAGCGCGGTGGTCGTGGTGCCGGCGAAGCTGTTGATATAGCCAGCGCCGGCCAGCACCGGGCCGGCCGGATTGATTACGCCGTCAACAATGGTGGCGCCGCTTTCGACGTTGATCCGCAGGTTCTGACCGGTGTTGGTCACCACCCGCAAGCGGTCCGGGACCGGGTTGAAATCAACCCCGGCATGCGTGCCGCTGATCGCGACGTCAGTCTGGGCACGCGGCGTTGCCACGCCGGTGCCGGCGTTGATAGTGTAGATGCGACCGGCGCGGGTAATACCGTACAGCTGTCCCGTGGCTGGCCGCACGTCAATGCCCAGCAGCGCGTCGCCGGCTTCGAGGTTGGTTACCGCTACGGAGCCGATCACCGTGCCCGGTGACGTCGCCGAGAACCGGATGAGGTGATTGGAGTCGGTGAGACCAACAACGGTCTGCGCCAACAGGGCGGGACTCGCAAGCAGCAAAGCGAGTGCGGAACAGATGCGGCTGAGCATGACTTTCACCCTCCCCGGGTAACGACATCCTGATCGCCGGTCAGCGCCTGACTTGAGCTGCAGATACTGCCGACGGATGAAAAAACTTCTGCCTTCTGAACATCCGGGGCAGGACGACTGACGCCCACCCCGAGGCCGACACTTAGTGCTCGGCACCAACCCGACTATACCCCTCTAAACGGCGCTGTCGAACATCATCCGACCGTGACTTCGTCGTCCTCCGGCCTGCGGCCCTATATGCTGCGCCGCAGCATGGCGAAGGCAGCCAGCAGCCACCCCCCGATCAGCATGATCCCGCCCAGCGGAGCCGCAGCCGTAGGCCAACCGGCCAGCGCCGAACCGGTCAGGCTGCCGCTGAAGAGCGCGGTTCCCAGCAGCAGCAACCCACAAACGCTGCGATTGAGCAGGGAGGGTGGGCGGCTCACGGCCAACGCGGTGACCGCGATCCCATGCAGAATGAGGTAGAGCGAGGCCCGCTCCAGGCGGATCGCACTGGCCTCCGCCGCGCCATGCGCGGCGTAGGCGCCGAGCCCGATCGCAATGCTGCAATAGAGCGCGGCAACCGCCGCTACCGCGCGTTCGAATACCGGCACGACCGAACTCACTCCTTCGGCTTGAGGTAGGCGTCGAGATCGCGATTCAGATTTCCAGCCTTGAACGCCGGCAGCACAAACACACGGCCAGCAAAGCGCTGCTGCAGTTGCGCCAGCTCCGCGCGAAGTGCTTCGGGTCCGTCCGGAGCGCCCGCCACCGTGACGACCGTAGTCGACGTCGGGACATCATCGTCAGACACTGACTCCGGCTCGGCGTCTGCAGACGCCGAGGAGGCCGCCGACGCAGCATCGGTGTCGGCCGCAACACGTTCGGCCCAGCTGCTGGCGACCGCCTCATCGAGATCCGCTGAAAGCTGGGCGTAGGTCTTGTCATCGACCTTCCAGCTCTGCAGCGTCACGCGCAAACCCTCGCTGCTTTCGAAGCGCGCGCGGCGCGTGCCGCTGGCCGGCGCAGGGACGGCGTCGATGGCCGCCACGTCGTCAAAGCGCAGACTGTCCAGCAGACCTGCCGTGGCGTCGGCCACGAACTCGCTCAGCGGCTCACGACCACGCGGGACATTCTGCAGCTTGAAGTCGCCGGCCGCGCCGGTCTCACGCGCAATCCGGATCGGCTCGCCGTCCGGGGGCAGCACCTCGACCGCCACGATGCGGGAGGGCGTCAGGTTGACCAGCTCGCGCTGCAGCCACTCCACGGGACGCCGCTCCACCGCAATGTTGGTGTCCACGAGCCAGCTGACGGGTTCGCCGTCGATCCGCACGTAGGTACCCTTGCCGCGGGCGTTGTTCTCTCCAACGATGACCTTCAGTGGATCGCCACCGCCGGAGATCTCGAGCATGACTCCCTTGGCAGTGGCGACCGAGATGTCCTCGACCGCCAGCCGCTCGTGCAGCGCCGGGTTGCTGGTCTTGGCCTCTACCCGCCGCGCCGCAGCCAGCGCCAGCAACAGCGAACGCAACTTCGCCGCATCGGCCGGATAGCCGTCGCGCTCGACCAACGCCCAGCCGCCCTCGCCACGCGTCAGCGTCGCCAGGGTGGCGCCACCAGCGCCCACCACCCTGACCTGCTGGACATCGTTCAAACGGTCTTTGAGGGTTGCAAACAGCAGCCCCTGCAGGCCGACGTCCTGCTGCGGAGCACGGCTGCTGAGCAACCACTGCGCAAGTACAACGGCCAGCAATGCCGCCAGCCCAAGCCAGACTATCGTGCGACCCTTCATACGCGCTGCTCCTTGCGCTTGCGGGTGCGCCAGTAGGCAAAGCCCAGTGCTGCGAGCGTCAGCAGCAGCGGCACACCTGCGATGTTGATGAACTTGAGCTTGGCGCCCAGCGATTGAATATCGGCATCCAGCTGCCGGCGCACTTGGCGCAGCTCGCCGCGAATGCGCAGCTTTTCGTCCTGGAAGCGCTCCAACTCCTGCTGTTGCTCGACGCTGAGCAGCGTGACGCCGGAATCGCCGCGCGCTCCCTGCAGCTCGGTGAGCTTGCGCTCGGTCTCGGCCAGCTCGGCCTGCAGCTCCTGCTCCTTGGCCCGGTAGCGATCATCCGCTGAGCGCCTGATCGCCTCGACAGCCAGGAAAGGCCGGCTGGACGTGGCCCGCGTCCGCACGCCGATAAGATCGGCGCTGCCGACCAGATTGTCGACCGCGTTGATCACGAAATCGCCGTTGCTGGCAAACGAGTTGACCACCCGCTGCCCGAAGAACGACTGCACGTTGGCCCACAAGCGATCAGAGAACACGTCAGTATCGGCGATCAGCACGATGTTGGCGTCTTCGCTACTGCTGGCCAGGTGGCCCGCTGCGCTGCGCTCGGGAAACGCCGTCTCGAGGCTACCGGTGAGCCGCGCAGCCAGCACGTAGGTCTCGCCAGTCGGCGTGAAGCCCTGGAACAGTGCCTGCGGATCGGGCAGGAAGCGCACCCGATCCACCGCCACCAGCGCGGCGTTGGCCGAGCTTTGCGCCAGCGGCTCCAAGGTCGTCTTGGCGCCATCGGCAAGCTGGAAATGCCCCGTGGTCGACACGTTGATGCCTTCCAACTGTGCGGTGATCACGTCGCTTTGATTCAGAGCGGCACCGCCGAGCCCAAGAATCGCCAGGTGGCGCGACGGCTGCGCTTCCGGACGGACCTGGATCTGCATGGCGTACTGCGCGTCCACAACGACCTGGTCAGGATCAAACTGCACTCCCCAAGCCTTGAACAGCCGCGGCAGATCGGACGACTTGCCCTCGAACATGGCCTGGGTGGGATCGACGCCCTGCCCCGCCTGCTCGGTTTCGGCGTGCGGGTCGACCATCACCAGCAGCCGGCCGCCGCGCAGGACAAACTGGTCGATGGCGTAGAGCGTGTCGTCTGACAGGCCTTTCGGGTGCACCAGCAGCAGCAGCTGAACCTGGGGCTCGATGGCGTTGGCCGCTGGATCCTGACGACGCATCTCGAACAGCTTGCCGAGCTCGGTGTAAAGCACCCACCCTTCGTTGACGCTCTGGGTCGCCGGGTCGAAACCCGGGCCAATGTCGAGACCGGACATCCAGCCCACCACCGGCACAGCCTCCTCGCTCAGGCTCGATATGATCTTGGCAACGTCGTACTCCAGAAACGCTTCTTTGTTGGGCTGGAAAAACGGAATGGCGGCGGCGCCATCGGTGGAATTACTGCCGGCCAGTCCAAAGAACAGGTTCTGGCCGCCGCTGCCGACCGGCACACCTTGGAGCCCCGAGCTGGTGGCGCGATCCTCGTCCTCGCTGAAGGGCAACGGGTCGATCACCTGCAGCACCACCTTGCCAGCGGAGCCTGCGGCGATTTCTTCCAGCATCTCGCGCACCCGGTTGGCGTAGGTGCGCAGCTGCGGTGCGTCCTGCGCCAGGGAGTCGGAAAAGTAGAAGGTCAGATTGATCGGCTCTTCAAGCTTGGCAACCACCCGGCGCGTGCCGTCGGAAAGCGTGTAGAGCTGGTTCTCGGTCAGATCAATCCGGGCGCTGCGAAACAGCGTGCCGCTGATCACCACGGCCGCAACAAACAACAGGGCCAGCGACAGCAGGCTGGTTCCAGCGAGGGTACGGCGGTCGATAGTGGACATCATGCGCTCCTCAGTCGGCCTTCTTGAGATCGATCACCACCGCGGTCGCGTACAGCCAGAACCCGATGGTGAGCAGGAAAAACAGCAGGTCGCGCAGGTCGATCACGCCCTTTGCGATGGCGCTGAAATGGGTGAGAAAGCTCAGCTGGGCGACGGCATCGACCACGGTCTGCGGGAACAGCGCGCGGAATACGTCGAGCACCAGCGGGAAGCCCGCCAGCATCATGAGAAAACACACCACGACGGTCAGGATGAAGGCGATTACCTGGCTGCGGCTGGCCGCAGACAGGCACGAGCCGATGGCCAGGAACGCCCCCGCCATCAGCAGGCTGCCGATGTAACTGGCGATGATGGTGCCGTTGTCGGGCTCGCCGAGCACGTTGACCGTGATCCAGATCGGAAAGGTAAGCGCCAGGGCAATGCCAATGAACGCCCAGGCCGCGAGGAACTTGCCGATGACCGCTTGCCACATGGTCACCGGGAGGGTCAGCAGCAGCTCGATCGTGCCGCTCTTGCGCTCCTCGCTCCACAGCCGCATCGCTACCGCCGGAATCAGGAACAGGTAAAGCCAGGGATGAAAACTGAAGAACGGCTGCAGATCGGCCTGACCACGCTCGAAGAATGCGCCAAGGTAGAAGGTCAACGCGCCAGACAGCAGCAGAAAGATCACGATGAACACGTACGCCAACGGCGTCGCAAAGTAGCTGCGCAGTTCGCGCCGGAAGATCGCGCCGGTCGGGTTGCTGGACTGGCTCATGCCGCGGCCTCCGGGGTGATGGTGATCTGACGGAATACCTCGTCAAGACGGCCGCGCTCGAGCTGCAGCTCCGAGAAGGCGATCTGCTGGGTGCGCAGGAACCCCGACACCGCCTCGAAGATGGCCGCGCCCGGCTTGGGGAACGCGGTCAGTCGACCGTCCTGGGCGTCAATCTCCACCGCCGCCACTCCGTCCAACCGCAGCAGGTCGGTGCGCAGCGTGGCGGGGTTGGGAGCGGTAAGGGAAACAGCGCGGTGATAGCGGGAGCGCGCCTCCAGCGCCTCCGGCGTGGCATCCGCCAGCAACCGACCGCGGGCAATGATTACCGCCCGCGAGCACACCGCCTGGACTTCTTCGAGGATGTGGGTCGAGATGATGATGATCTTGTCGCGCGCCATCGACTGGATCAGCGTGCGCACCTCATGCTTCTGATTCGGGTCTAGCCCGTCGGTCGGCTCGTCGAGCACCAGCGCTTGCGGATCATGCAGCACCGCCTGCGCGAGGCCCACGCGGCGCTTGAAGCCCTTCGAAAGGGTGTCGATCGGCTGCGACAACACATCACCCAGCTGTAGCCGGGCGATCACGTCGTCAATGCGCACCTTGCGCTGCTGCCCCGACATGCCGCGCACGTCGGCAACAAAGTTGAGGAACTGCAGCGGCGTCATCTCGCCGTAGCTGGGTGCGCCTTCCGGCAGATAGCCAAGCAGCCGCTTGGCAGCAATCGGCGCCACCTGCATGTCATGCCCGCAAATGCTGGCAGACCCCGAGGTCGGCGTAAGGAACCCGGCCAGCATCTTCATGGTGGTCGACTTTCCGGCGCCGTTGGGGCCAAGGAACCCGAGCACCTCACCGGGTTCGACCCGGAAATCGATGCTGTCGACCGCCTGGATGCGGCCGTAGCGTTTGCTGAGTTGGCGAGCTTCTATCATCAGATTGATCCTGAGTGGCTGTCTCAAGGTTGAGTTCGGGGGGCTTGCTGTGCCACCCCCAAGGTAGCTGTGCCGAAGCCGGTCCGAGCGTCGACACCTCGTTGCGCCGACGTGGCCAGTGCTCCGAACGGCGCGCCACGGGGCGTCGGGGTCGTTTCACCGGCCTGCGCGTGAGCGTGGCGATATACCCGGGAAAGCGGAAACAGTTCCGCAACACCGGCGCTGCTTGGCTCCTGAAACACAACGGCCCGCCGAAGCGGGCCGTTGCAGATTCGGACTGTCGAATCGTGTTCCGCGCGTACGCTCAGCGGATCGGCCAGTAGACGTTGAAGCTCGCTTCCTCGGCCGAGGTATCGGCGATCTCGGTGAGATATTCCTCGAACGCCCGATCCTGGACGTCCTCACCGTTGGCAGCGGCGTAGGAACGCAGCTGGTCGCGGATCAGTGGGAGCGCAGCAGGGTGGCCGACGTAGTTGGTCTTCAACCCGCGACCGCCATAACTCTGGCCCTGCATCACGTTCTCGGGCAGGGTAAGGCCTTCAATCGGAGGCAGCAGCTTGATTGCCAGCGGCGGCGGCGTTGCAGCGTCCGGAGTTGCCGAGTCGTCGTTCATCGCGGTATCCGTGGCGGCAACCTCTGCGGCTCCCGAATCGTCAGCAGCAGTCCCTGGCGCGGCAACCGGAATCGCCACATCAAACTCGTACTTGTCACTGCCAAAAGTGGTTGTTATCAGGCGCGCCGGGCCGGTTTCCTGCAGATTGTTGGACGCAGCCGCAGCACGGACAGAACCCAGCGCAGCCAGCATGGCCGTCTCCACCGCCGTGATGTTGCGATCCGAGGTCGTGCTCGCGTAGAGCAGGTGCACCGGCTCCAGGACGACTTCCTCAATCACGGTCTGCTTGTAGTCAAAGTTGGGCATAGTGGCGATGAAGCCGACCAGATTGGCAAGCCCGGAGCGAATGTCGTCGCCCACATTGCGGACGACGTACAGTCCGGCATAGCGGCCGCGCAAATCCCAACCGTACTCGACGCCGTAGCTCCACTCGATCTGGACCGTCTTGTCTTTCGGGGTGAGATCGAAGCGCGCGAGCTTGTTGAAGCCGTAGGACTGGTCTTCGACCTTGTACACGACGTACTCGTCCTGCACGCTCTCCACGATCTCCCAGCTGCCCGAGCCGACACGCTTGTCCCGCGACGCGTAGTTGAGCTTGGCACCGACGCCCTTCAGCGGTCCTTCCAGCGTGTAGCTGATGCGCGGATCGTGCTGGCGAAGCGGGTGCCAGGCGGCGAAGCGGCGGAAGCCATCGAGCGTGTCATACACCTGCCGCAGAGGATGGTTGGTCTCCATCGAATGGTCGACGTGCCGCTTGTCGGGCAGAAACGCCCCGGCGACGACATACAGGACAGCCACAATGACGACGGCGATCAACAGCTCTAGAAAACGGATCATTCAGGGCTCCAGGGGGTTCGTTCACGGCCTGATTCGGCCGCGCCTGCGCGCAGTTGCCCGAGTGTTGGCGGCCGCTTGTGCGGGTCCGCGTTCGCTTCGGGCGTCCACGACTGCGCCGAATGTTAGCAGGCTTGCCGCCAGACTCGTAGCAGGCAATTGTCGGGCAGCCTGGTGTGAGACAACCCTGCTCAGCGTCGGCGGCGGTCGGATGGCGACAGCATTACCCCGCTGTCGCGCCCAACGGGTTCCTGATCACACCAGTTTGAGTTCGAACGCCTTCAGCACCGCACGGGTGCGATCCCGCACGCCCAGCTTCGACAGGATGTTCGAAACGTGATTCTTGACGGTGCCCTCGGCAACACCGAGCGAACTGGCGATCTCCTTGTTGGAATAGCCACCTGCCATCAGACGCAGGATTTCGGTCTCGCGATCGGTAAGCGGGTCCGGCCGATCCAGGCTGGTGAAGTCGTTGTGCATCCGCTCGAGACCCGACAGCAGGCGCTGGGTGACCACCGGCTGCACCAGGGTGCCACCGGCGGCGACTGCCTCGATGGCGCCAACCAGCTGCTCCAGCGAAACGTCCTTCAGCAGGTAGCCGCGGGCGCCGGCGCGGATGCCGGCCAGCACCAGATCGTCGTCATCGAAGGTGGTGAGGATGATGGTCGGCCAGATCGTGCCGTTGGCGGCAAACCATTGCAGCGCTTCCAAGCCGGACAACTCCGGCATCCGCATGTCCATGAGTACGACATCCGGCGCGACCTGCGGAATCAGCTCGATCGCCTGCTTGCCATCGCTGGCCTCGGCCACGATTCGAATGTTGTCCGACAGCTCGAGCAGCGACCGTATGCCCTGCCTCACCAGCGTCTGGTCATCGACCAGCACCACGCGAATCAGCCCGTCGCTCATTTCAGCTCACTCCCTGCATGGGCGCCGGCCCCGTAGGCAGCCAAGCGCGTAACGAAAAGCCGCGTCCCTGCGCGGACTCGATGTTCAACGTTCCACCAAAGTGCGCCAGCCGCTCGCGCATGCCGCGCAGACCGTTGCCAGCAGTCGTCGAATCGCTACCGCAGCCGTTGTCGCGCGCGTGCACGGCGATGCCGCCCTGCTCTTGCCGCACCGACAGCCACAGCTGCGCAGCGCCCGAATGTTTTACGGCGTTGGTGATTGCCTCCTGGGCGCAGCGCAGCACCACGTTGGCGCGCGCCGGGTCCTCGATGCCAAGGTTCTCCGGTACATCGATGTCGATCTCCAGCCCCGGCACGTCGATGGCCAATTGTCGCAGAGCGAGGCCAATGTCCAGTGCGTCGTCCTCGCGCAGCTGGCTCACCGCCTCCCGCACATCGGTCAACAACAGCTTGGCCAGTGACTGGGCCTGCCGCACGTGCTCGCGGGCACGCCCTTCGGAACGATGCGCAGCCACTTCCAGATTCAAGCTGAGCGCAGTGAGATGATGGCCAAGAAGATCATGCAGCTCCCGCGATATGCGCATCCGTTCGGTCAGCCGACTGCTCTCGGCCAGCAGCGCGCGGGTCGCGCGCAGCTCCGCATTCAACTGACGCTGCTCTTCCCGAGCCTCCGCCTGCTGTCGGGCAACGAAGCTGGTGACGAACACGAAACTTGAGAACCCGACGTAAAGAAAGGCCTGCAGCACGGCGTCGAACAGGCGGAAGTCAGGCTGCCCGGCAAACACCGGGATGAGCGCCAGATGCTGGACGGCCATCCATCCAAGTCCGATCTTCAGCGGCAGCTGCCAAGGCAGCGCGCCCGACACCACCATGAGCAGAATGCTGCCCAATCCGCTGTCGCTGAACAGACTGACGCCGATTGCACTCAGGGTCAGCAGGGCCAACGCCACCACGTCCTGCGGCCGCCGATTGCGCTCACCGAGGCGACGGGTCAAATACCAGTAGCAGGCGCCGAAGCCGAAGTAACAGAAGCGCCAAGCCAGCTGGTCGCTGCGGTCCAGACCGCTCGACTCATCGAAATACCACGGCGTGGACACCATGGGTATGCCGACGCAGGCCCAGGTGAACAGGCCGGCATAGCGCAACAGCTGGGTCGGAGTGAGTCGGAGCGCCATGGCAGCCAGTGTAGGCTGCTCCGGCCCGCCCGCAACCTGTCCAAAGTCACCCGCCGCGGGGCCGGATTAACGAAATTCTGAGGAATGCAGGCGTGAGCTTCGTGCGATAATTCGGCGCATTCTGGTCCGCCCGACGCCGCGACGTCGCCGTGCCTACCGCATTCCAGGGAGAGAGGAATGGCGACATCCATGCGCGATGTGCGCGAGCAGGAGCTGGACTCGGTGCTGGCGCTCAACAACGCCGCAGGCGCCAGCATCCTGGCCCTCGACCACGCCGCGATCCGCTGTCACTTTGAGCAGGCGGCGTATTTCCGGGTAGCGGAAGTGGACGGGCTGCTGGCTGGGTTCCTGATCGCCTACACCGCTGACGCCGAGTACGACAGTCCGAATTTCCGCTGGTTTCGGGGCTGCTATCCCGAGTTCCTCTACATCGACCGGATTGTTGTCGCCAGCACCCGCCGGGGCTCAGGCCTGGGGCGCGTGTTCTATGCCGATGTGACGTCCTTCGCCGAGGTCCGGGTGCCGCTGCTGGCCTGCGAGGTATTCCTCGAGCCGCGCAATGACGTCGTGGTCCTGTTCCATGGCACCTACGGCTTCCAGGAAGTGGGTCAGCAGGTGATGCCGACGGTGAATCGACGGGTCTCGCTGCTCGCAAAAGAGCTGTGCAGCTTTCCGTACGTGCAGACGACCTTCGTGAACGCCGGCGGATTGCCGAACGTTGCCTGGTTGGCGTCGCGACAGCCGCCGCCGCTGTACCTCCAGCGCGCCACGGGAACCTGACCGGATGGCGGCAGCGTCACGCCCCGACCTCGAGCAGGCCGGCGAGCTCAAGTTTGGTCAGGTTGGCATCGCCAACCTGCGCGTGCGCGAGCTCGATGTCGAGCGGCTGGGCGGCGAAATGCTCGACCGCGTCCAGCGCTCGCCAAAAATGTTCGAGCACGCGGCGGTGGTGGTCGACTTTGGTTCGCTCAGCGCGTGCCCGAGCGTTGCGGATGCCAAGCGCCTGCTGTCGGCCCTGCATGCGGCCGGCGTGCGGCCCGTGGCATTGGCATTTGGCACCACGGAAATCGAGCAGTTGGCGCGCAGCCTCGACTTGCCCCTGCTGTCCAAGTTCCGCGTTCTGTACGAACCGGTGGACGCGACACCGCACCCCGCTCCGGCTGAGCCAGCTGCCAGTCCGCCCCCGGCCGCAGCGCCAGCCGCGCCGGTCACGGCGCAGACCGCGGCGACCACCGGCATGCTGCATCTGCAGCCGGTGCGCTCGGGCCAGCAGCTTTACGCCACCCGGCGCGACCTGACACTCTGCTCGGGTGTGGGCGCGGGTGCCGAGGTGATCGCCGACGGCTCGATCCACATTTACGGCGCCCTGCGCGGACGCGCGCTGGCCGGCGCCCAGGGCGACCCGAGCGCGCGCATCTTCTGTCGCGAGTTCCACGCCGAACTGGTTGCCATTGCCGGACAATACCGCGTGATGGAGGAACTTCCGGCGGAACTGCGCGGGCGCGCCGTGCAGATCTGGCTGGAAGACGGCAAGCTGCGGCTGGCCGAAATTACCTGACCTAACGCCCTACCCACGTTTCTGGAGAGCAGCACCTTGGCAGAGATCATCGTCGTAACCTCGGGCAAAGGCGGGGTCGGCAAGACCACCACCAGCGCCAGCCTGGCCTGCGGCATGGCCCGACGCGGCAAGCGCGTCGCGGTGATCGACTTTGACGTCGGCCTGCGCAACCTTGACCTGATCATGGGCTGCGAACGGCGCGTGGTATTCGATTTCGTCAACGTCATCCAGGGCGATGCCACGCTGAGACAGGCGATGATCCGCGACAAGCGCATCGACACGCTGTATGTGCTGGCCGCCTCGCAAACCCGCGACAAGGACGCGCTGACCAAGGAAGGCGTCGAGAAAGTGCTCACCGATCTGGCTGCCGACGGCTTCGACTACATCATCTGCGACTCACCCGCCGGGATCGAGCGCGGCGCCCACCTGGCGATGTACTTTGCTGATCGCGCGGTCGTGGTGGTCAATCCGGAGGTCTCTTCGGTGCGCGACTCCGATCGCATTCTCGGCCTGCTGGCGTCCAAGACGCGGCGCGCCGAACAGGGCACGCGGGTCGAGGAGTATCTGCTGCTGACCCGCTACAGCCCCAAGCGCGTGGAAGCCGGGGAAATGCTCTCGATCGGCGACGTCGAGGACGTGCTCGGACTCAAGACCATTGGCGTCATTCCGGAGTCACCCGACGTACTGAACGCCTCCAACAAGGGCGAGCCGGTGGTGCTCGACATGGAGTCGCTGGCCGGTCAGGCGTATGTCGACGCGGTTGCGCGACTCCTCGGTGAGGAGCGACCGATGCGCTTCACCACCGTCGAGCGCAGGGGTTTTTTCGCCAAGATGTTCGGAGGCTGAGCCAGTGAGCCTGTTCGATTTCCTGCGCCCGAAGAAGAACACCGCCCACATCGCCAAGGAGCGCCTGCGCATCATCGTCGCGCAGGAGCGCACCAACCGCGGCGGGCCGGACTACCTGCCGGAGCTGCAGCGCGAGCTGCTGGCCATCATCAAGAAGTACGTCAACGTCGACGCCGATGCGGTCAGGGTCGAAATGACCCGCGACGGCGACCACGAGATGCTCGACATCTCGGTCTCGCTGCCAGAGCACGGCGCCGCGAGGTAACGGGTGACGGCGGACGCGGCGCGCAGTGGCGAAAGCCGGGCAGTCGCGGGCCCTGAGCCCAACGCCTGCGCGCAGCCGGATGTTCTCCGCCTGCTCGACTTGCCGCCGCTGGCCGCCGCCGGCCTCCTGGGTGCCTACGGACTGCAGCTGGTCGACGTCGATCCCGGAGATCCAATCCCCGGCAGCTACTGGGGCGACTGCGAAGCTGGCGTCATCGGCGCGCGGGTTTACGCACGCGACGACACCCCGGTGCATTCGCTGCTGCACGAAGCCGGCCACCTGATCGTGTTGCCCGCCGAGCGGCGGCGCACGGTGCACACCAACGCCACCGATTCGGACATCGAGGAAGACGCCACCTGCTATCTGCAGATTCTGCTGGCGGACGCGCTCGGTGGGGTCGGCCGCGAGCGGCTGATGCAGGACATGGACGCCTGGGGTTACAGCTTCCGGCTTGGCACTACCCAGGCCTGGTTCGAGGGCGATGCCAGCGACGCCCGCGATTGGCTGATCCGGCGGCAGGTGCTGACCGCCGATGGCCAGCTGCGCGTATTGCTTGCGCCGCGTCCCGGCGGCGACTAGCCTCAGGCTCCCCGCGCGGCAGCGATCGCGCATGACTGGAGCACCGCCTTGAACATGCACCGCGCGACGCTGGCGCTCGCCATCGGATTCGCCCTCGCCGCCTGCGGCGGAAAACCGGACTCACCTGCGGCCGAAACGGCCACTGCCGCCGCGCCGGAGAAGTCCGCCGAACAGCTGGTCACAGAAGTCAACGCAGCGATTGCCAAGAACACGCCCGACGTCACCGCCGCCGACTGGCTTGCCTCGACCTACATCAATGACGAGAGCGCGCGGGTCTCGGCCGGCGCCAACGAGCGCTGGCTGACCATGCTCAATGGGTTCATCGAACAGGCAGCGCGCTTCGACGGTCAGACGCTGGCCCCGGATACCGCACGGGCGCTGGCCCTGCTCAAGACCAGCAGCGCCAATCCGGCCCCGCGTGATCCGGCCAAGCTGGCCGAGCTGACCCAGCTGCGCACCAGACTGGAGGGTGCCTACGGCTCCGGCAAGTACTGTACTGATCCGGCGCAACCCTCGACCTGCCGCGATATCGGCCAGCTGTCCCAGGTGCTGGCAACCAATCGCGACTACGCGGCGCAGCTGGAGGCCTGGGAGGGTTGGCACACCGTCGCCCCGCCGATGCGCGCGGACTACCGGCGCTTTGCCGAACTGGTCAATGAAGGCGCCCGCGAGATCGGCTTCAAGGATGCCGGCGAGCTGTGGCGCTCTGGCTACGACATGAGCCCGGCTGAGGTGGTAGTCGAAGCCGACCGCCTCTGGGGTCAGGTCCAACCGCTGTACGAGCAGCTGCATTGCTACACGCGCGGCAAACTCGAGCAGCGCTACGGTGAGCAGGGCGCGGTCGACGGCAAGCTGCCGGCGCACCTGATGGGCAATCTCTGGCAGCAGGACTGGGGCAACCTGTGGGAGTTCCTCGAACCTTACCCGGGCGCAGGCAGCCTCGACATCACCTCGGCGCTGCAGGCCCAGCGCGATGCGGCCTACCGCGAGACGATCGGCACGCTGGGCGGTGCGCCCGGGTCCGCCCAGATCGTCGAAGCCGGCGTGCAGGCCGACCTGGCCCAGGCCAAGGCCATGACCCGCCTGGCCGAGGGCTTCTACACCTCACTTGGCATGCCGGCCCTGCCCGACCACTTCTACACCGAGTCGCAGCTGATCCAGCCGCGTGATCGCGACGTGGTCTGCCACGCCAGCGCCTGGCCAATGGACACCAGCGGCCGGGTGCGGATGAAGATGTGCATTACGCCGAGCGAAGAAGAGCTGACCACGATCTATCACGAGCTCGGACACATCTATTACTACCTGGCCTACAAGGACAAGCCGCCGATCTTCCAGAACGGCGCCCACGATGGCTTCCATGAGGCGATCGGCGACACCATCGTCCTCTCCATGACACCGCAGTACCTGGCCTCGATCGGTCTGGCCGAGAATCCCACCGTCAGCGACAAAGCCACCATCAACGAGCAGATGCGGATGGCGCTGGCCAAGGTCGCCTTCATGCCGTTTGGCCTGCTGATCGACCGCTGGCGCTGGGGCGTGTTCGACGGCTCCATCACGCCGGACAACTACAACAAGGCCTGGTGGGAGCTGAAGGCGAAGTACCAGGGCGTGGCCCCCGCCACCCCTCGCGGCGAAGAGTTCTTCGACCCCGCGGCGAAGTACCACGTGCCCGGCAATACGCCCTACACGCGCTACTTTTTCTCGCACATCCTGCAGTTCCAGTTCTACAAGGCGCTGTGCGATGCGGCCGGCCACACCGGCCCGCTGCACACCTGCAACTTTGCCGGCAATGAGGAAGCCGGCCGGCGCTTCTGGGCGATGCTTGGAAAGGGCGCCAGCCAGCCGTGGCAGCTGACCATGAAGGAACTCACCGGCGGCGAAAGCATGGACGGCTCGGCCGTACTTGAGTATTTCGCACCGCTGCAGACATGGCTGACCGAGCAGAACGCTGGCAAGTCCTGCGGCTTCAACTGAGCCTCACGCGGCCTGCAGGCCGCCGGTGGAAGAACCCCCGGCGGCACTTTTATGGGGCCGGAGTCGAATGGCACGTACTTAACCCGCGTGTTTCATGAATTCGCGCGATGATCGCGCAGGATCTTGTTCGCACAAGGGACTACCAAAGGAACAGCGTCTCGGGCGATACGACCGGCTGAGGAAAATCCCTCGCGCGGACAAGAGACAAGCGAGGGCGGGTGAGATTCATGAAATATGCGGGTTAAGGCTCGTCATCTCGGCAAAAGCCGGGATCCCCTGCTGTTGAAGTGTTGCCGCGGGCCGGAAGTGCTGGATTCCGGCCTTCGCCAGAATGACGACTGTTTGGCGCTTTCGATTAAGTAAGTGCCATTCGGGCCGGATTCGTCAATCTGAAAGAGCTACCGGGCAACCGTAGCGACAGCCTTGAGACAAGCGGCTCACGCTGAGCTGGCGCAAACAATGAATGCGTGCTCTGGCACCGGGATATGCCGGAACACCAGCTTGCCCGGTAAAGATGAATGCGGCGGGAGGCACCGCCGCGCTGTTGGGTAGAGCCAGTTCGGCGTTTGCCAATAGCGTCGACTCGCAGCACGAAATCCCGGATCGTTTCTGCTACTGCGTCCAGTACCTGCAGAAGTTCTGCTCCCGCACTATCGCCGCAGCGACGTGCGTGACCTGTGCGGTCCCGCAAGGGGCCGCTTTTTTTGGGCGGCATCCTGTCTGGATCTGCTCCGGAGGCACCCCGCGCTCGCCAGTTTGATCGCCCCGCCCGCACTGACCGAGCGTGGCCTTTCACTGCCCGCCGACGCCTACTGCGCCCCGCGCATGCAGACGCAGGACCGGCGCGCACTGTTCGCGCCCGGCTGGCAGCTGCTCTGCCATGTCAGTCCGGTAACCAGTCCCGGCGCCACCTTGGCCTGCGACATCGCCGGCTTGCCGATCGCGCTGCTGCGCAATGCGGAGGGTCGGCTGCGCGCGTTTCACAACGTCGTCCGGCATCGCGCGGGGCCGCTGGCGGTTGGCGTCGGGTGCGAGGATCGCTGGATCTGCGAGGCGGTGCAGCGCGGACTGGCGTCGGGCTCCTGGCAGCCGGGCGTGCTCACTCCGCGCCGGGAAAGCGCCGTGGCGCACTTTTAGAATCTGCTGCGACGCGATTCCGCGGCGAAGTCTGATTAAAGCGGCGCAGTTGGCTCCAGCGCCAGCGCCTCGTCGGCACCCGGCTGCTTCGGCGGCCGACCGCCGCGTGCCTGGCCACGCCAGATCAGCCAGGCGATCAAGGTGCTGCTGGCCGCCACCACCGCCAGCGCCAGCGGGCTGGCGCTGATCCAGGGCGAGATCAGACCGGCCACCGTGGCATTGACCGACAGACTGATCACCGCCTGCAGCGACGACACCGCACCGCGCTGCAGCGGATACATGTCGAGCAGCGCCAGGGTCAGAATGGGAAACACGATGGCGATGCCAAACGCGTTGAGCGCCATCGGCATAACCGCCCACGGCAGCACGGGGCTGTCCACCGACACGGTGTAGGCCAGATTGAACAGCGCGGCGGCGGCACAGATGGCGAAACCAAGCTGAATCGACTGAGTACCATTGAGTCGGCCAGCCAGCCGCCCGGATACGAACGCACCCAGGCTGATGCCGGCGATGGTAGGTACGAAGAACCAGCCGAACTGCTGCGCATTGAGCTTGAGGATGTCGAGCACAAAGGCCGGCGCTGAGGCGATGTAGAGGAACAGCGCCGCAAAGTTGAAGCCGCCGGCAAAGGCCAGCCGGACAAACTCCGGATTGGCCAGCATCATCCGGTTGGTGGTCCACAGATGGATCGGCCGGAACGGGCGCCGCTGCTCGACGGCGTGGGTCTCCGGCAGCCATAGCGCGGTCACCACCAACAGCAGCACCGAGAACACGGTCAGAAACCAGAATATCGCCGGCCACGGCAGCCAGGCGATGATCCAGCCGCCGATGATCGGCGCGATGGCGGGCGCGATACTGAAGGTCATCGTCACCCCTGACAGCAGCCGCTGCGCGGCATCGCCGTCAAAACAATCCCTCACGATGGCCCGACCGACAATCAGCCCGACGCCGGCCGACACGCCCTGCAGCGCGCGGAACGCCAGCAGCTGTTCCAGATTGGTGGAAAGCGCGCAACCGACCGAGGCCAATGCGAACAGTGCAGTACCAGCCAGCAGGATTGGCTTGCGCCCCCAGGCGTCCGACAGCGGCCCGTGCAGGACGCTGGTCAGCGCATAGGCGATCAGATAGGCGCTGATGGTCTGCTGCATGGCAAACGCCGACACCCCAAAATCGCGCGCAACATCCGGGAACGCGGGGAACAGCGTGTCAATGGCAAACGGCCCGAACATCGCCAGGGCGCCGAGAATCAAGATCAGTCGGCGCCTGGATATACCGTGCTCATTGCTCATCGCAGCAGCATATCAGCGGCGCCGACGACGGCTGTTCAAGTCCAGCGGACAGGCCTAGCCCATCTTCGTCGCCACTCTCGAAAACCACCTTCCAATCAATAAGATAGCGATCCGGATCTTGGCGTAAGGCACTACACGGCGTCATTCACAAGTCACGTTCCTGCTTGAACAGGCGCTTCTTGGTGCCACCGGGTTTGTCGTTAAGCCCGAGTGCGCGGTAGATCGCTGCGGCTTCGGCGTCTGGCGTGGTCGCCTTGCGGACATGCAGAGTGCCGCCGGCGGCGGCGTTGAAGCTGGCGGTGATGCGCTGCTGCTGGGCCAGGGTCTTGCGGATCGTGTTCCAGCTGGCGTCGATGCCCTGCGCTTTGAGCGTGCGACGCAGGAACTGCACGCACTGGTAGGCCAGCACCGAAATCCACAGGTGTGCGCGGCAGCGGTTGTCGAGGCGATGGTAGATCGGCCGCAGGCCAAGCTCGGACTTCAGCGAGCGGAAAACCGCTTCGAGTTCGGTCAGCTGGACGTAGGTCCGCCACAGGGTTTCGCCATCGAGGTCGGTGGCGTTGCTGCGGATCACATAGTGGCCGGGCAGGTCGGCCTTGCTATTCGGTGCCGGTGTGTACTGGTAGCGGATCGCGGTGGCGTTGTCACCGTCGACATCCACATCAATGACGTAGTGCCGGGCGACGCTCGGATAGGCCTGCCGCAGGCGGCCGATCCGCTGGTGGACCTTATCTGCGCGCTTGCTGCGCCGCGGCAGGCTCAGGCCGGCGGCCAGCGCCGCGAGCTTGGCTTCGAAGCGGGTGCGCTTTTGCGTCGTCATCGCCGCTTCTTTCAATTCGCGATCAGGCGAATGGCAGATCAGGCGCACGTCGTCGCTGTCGTCGGTCGGCGCGATGCGCTGCCAGTAGATTGGCGCGCCACTCGCCGTCTCGAGGGTCTGCGCGGCCTGCTCGATATCGCCTCGGTCGCCCGCTTCGCGGGACGCCTTCACTGGCGCTCGGTCACGGCTCATCACCAGATAGCGGTAGCCGTGCTCCCGCAACCAGGTGAGATTGGCTTCCGAGACGATGCCACGATCCAGCACCACCAGCGCGCCAGCGGGAGCGTCCAATCCCTTCAGCATGATCGGCAGGCTGATCTGTTCGCGCACGTTGCCGGCGAACACCTGTGACCGCCGTACGAACCCGGCGCCATCGAGCACCATGCCCAGCGTGATCAGCGGCGCATCGCTGCGCTTCTCCTTGGAGTGGCCGCGTTTGGCCGACGGATTGCCGTGCGCCAAGCCCTCGAAATAGGTGTTGGTCAGGTCATACAGCGCAATCGTGTCGCACAGCCCAAATACCTCGCGAATCCGCTGATGCAGCGCGGTCTCCATTGCATCGTGCTGCCGCCACAGCGCATCGGCCACGTGGTACAGGCGGGTCAGCGACACCCGCTCGAAGTCGAAGCCCCACAACTCACCCAGCGCGCTGTGCCGTTGCAGCCACGCATGGGTGGCGCGCTCGGAGGCCGGCTTGGCCATCCGCGCGACAATCTGACCGACCGCGGCCGCCAGCGAGATCCGGTTGAACCCGGCCGTGCGCAGGGTGTGGGCGATGCCAAGCTGCTCGATCGCGTGCAACGCCAGCGCTTCCACGCCGACTGAGCGGCCATCGCGCAGCTCCAGAGTGTCGGCGTGCACCAGGTCGGCCGATGCGTCCGGCGGCGCCGCGACCGCCACATGCGACGGCACCTGCAGATCAAGCTCGGCGGTGGCCGGCCCTGCCGCTTCATCGCCGCGTGGCACCGCCGGCCGGGGTTGCTCGACCCGACCCACGCCCGCCGCCGCACGCGGCTGCAATTGCTCGGCATAGCGCTGCACGGCCTGCTCAAGCGCTGGCGGCACCGTCGTCGGGGCCATCGACGCTTGCGGCGAGAGCACGTCACTGAGCCGGGTGCAGAACAGCGGCCACTGTTCCGCCGGCACATCGAAATGCCGGCCGAGATTGAGCAGCGTCACCTGCTTCACCCGACCATCGACGCGCTCCGAGCGCACCAGTCGGTGGGTGAAGTAAGGCTCGCCGGACAAGCGAGTGCGGGTTTGAGTGCGGCGTACGAACATGCACCGAACCCTACCGCATGACAGCTGATAATGGAATAGGTCTGCGAACGATTATGGCACTACGCTAGAAAATCGAGAATGACGAAGATGGGTTAGGTCGGCCGGGCTGCAAATCCGTCTGCGCGGCCGACCTAAGTCCGACAGGCTGCTAGCTTTCGCTGCGCGAGCCGCGCGCGTTTTCGTTGGCTCTCCAGCCGATAATGAACGGCTGTGCCGATCCCAAGTAGCCAAACGCCGGACTCCAGCAGCTGACCACCTGCACCTGCGCCAAACCTGCGTCACGGAAGGTGTCGAGCAAGTCCCAGCCGAACTCCTGGAAGCACAGCACTCCGTCGGCGCTGAGCGGGTCGCCGTGATACTGCGCAGGCAACAGGTGCTCGATCACTCCGTCATCCCCCATGCGGGCACGGACGCTGGTGTCCGGCGCCTGCATGCTGAAAGGGGCGGTCAGGATCAGCAGGCCACCCGGCTGCAGTACGCGAACAAACTCCCGCACGGCGGCGCGATAGTCCGGCACGTGCTCGAGCACATCGAAACTCAGCAGCGCGGCGTAGGTTGCATCCGCAAACGACAGCCGCGTGACGTCTTCGTGGCGGATTTCCCGACCGCGCCACTGACAGAGATCGCCGGGGGCGGTCGAAGGCGAAACAAACTCACTGCCCACGGTCAGCGGCTCAAGCTCAAGGATGCTGCGAAACAGATCGGTGGTCTGCTCGGTAATATAGATCGGGCCCGGCGGTCGCGGCAGACTTCGGAACAGCTGAAGCGACGCCCGCCAGCGATTGATCAGGCCGCAGTTTTCGCAGGCCAGCGACTCCCGCCAGTTGGGCTCGGCAACGTCGATCTGCCGGAAGCTGAAGCGCCGGACCGCCTGGCAGCCCACGCAGTACCCTTCCAGGCACTTTTTCTTCGCGTCGAGCAGGGTCCTCTCGAACGCCGTCTGTCCCAGCCACTCTTGCCCGAGTTGGTGCGCAACTTGGTTGACCGCATCCAGTGACGCCCACTCCTTGAACCCATGTGGCAATAGAAGCATTGAGGTCTGATCGGCCAGCGGGGAGGACGGACGAGACTAGCGGCAGACGCCGCAAGCGTCCATCACCGGCAGATGCAACGGCGCCAGACTGGCGTCCTGCTGGCGCCAGCGCCGATAATGCCGTTTCGCTGCAGGAACACGCGCATGGCTGAAACCGCTCGCCACGACAAAGCCGCGCGTCAGCTCAAGCTGCTCTCGCAGGCGCTCGACTCGGGCCGGCTGGGGCCGGTGCGGCGGCTGGTCAACACGCTGTCGCCGGCGGAGATCGGCAACCTGCTCGAGTCGCTGCCGCCGGGCAAGCGCGAGATCGTCTGGGGACTGGTCGACTCCGAGGACGACGGCGAGGTGCTGGTCTACGTCGGTGAGGAGGTCCGCGAAAGTCTGATCGCGGACATGGATCCCGACGAGCTGGTCGCGGCGGTCGAAGATCTCGACATCGATGATCTCGCTGACCTGGTCGATGACCTGCCCGACCAGGTCATTGAGGAGGTCCTGAAGTCGATGGACCGGGAGAACCGCGAGCGCCTTGAGCAGGTGCTTTCGTATCCGGAAGATTCGGCCGGCCGCCTGATGAACCCCGACGTGGTGACGGTGCGCGCCGACGTCAGCGTCGACGTGGTGCTGCGCTACCTGCGGCTGCGCGGTGAACTGCCCGAGCATACCGACTACCTGTTCGTGGTCAGTCGCCGCCACCAGTACCTGGGTCAGCTGGCGCTGTCGGCTCTGCTTACCCACGAGCCTGGAACGCCAATCAACCAGCTGATCGACGACGAGCAGCCGGCGCTCGCGGTTGACATGCCTTCGCACGAGGTCGCCCACCAGTTTTCCGACCACGACTGGATCTCGGCGCCGGTGGTCGACGGCAACAACATCCTGCTCGGTCGCATCACCATCGACGACGTGGTCGACATCATCCGCGAGCAGGCCGAGCACCAGGTGATGTCGGCTGCCGGCATGGATGAGGATGAGGACATGTTCAGCCCGGTGCCGCGTGCGGCCCGGCGCCGCGCGGTCTGGCTGGGTATCAATCTGGCGACCGCATTTCTGGCCTCCTGGGTGATTGGCCTGTTCGAGGCGACGCTGCAGCAGGTGGTCGCGCTTGCCGTACTCATGCCGATTGTCGCCAGCATGGGCGGCATCGCCGGCACCCAGACCCTGACCTTGATGGTGCGCGGCCTGGCGCTGGGCCAGGTCGGCTTCGGCAACATGCGCGCCCTGCTCAGAAAAGAGCTTCTGGTCGGCCTGCTGAATGGGGTTGTCTGGGCGCTGGTCGTTGGGAGCGTGGCCACGCTGTGGTTCAGTGACCCGCGCATCGGGCTGGTGATTGCCGCAGCGATGGCGATCAATCTGCTGGCGGCGGCGCTCGCGGGTGTCGCCATACCGCTGCTGCTCAAGCGCCTCGCCATCGACCCGGCGCTGGCCGGCGGCGTGGTGCTGACCACGGTGACTGACGTGATCGGCTTTCTGGCGTTTCTGGGGTTGGGCACGGTGCTGCTGGTCAAGTGAGTTGGCGGAGTGGGTGATCGCTGGTTGCCAACCGGTGCACGAGAGCATCTGCTTCCGCAGCGATGCACCCGGCACGCGGCACAGCCCTCAAACGAGCCGCGCGCGACAGCTACGCCTTGCCACGCTCCAGCAAAGTCTGCGCCACCTTGTCGCGCAGGTATGCGGGCTGCAGCTGATCGGCGCTGATCGCCTCCCCGCGGGCATGCGCGGCCAGGGCGATGCGGGCGACGGCGGCGGCGCGTGGGAGCGCGGCGGCGTCGCAGCCGATCAATCGCTCAGCGAGCGCGCCGCCCAGCGCCCCGTCGGCCGCCGCGAAACCGGTGCCCACCCCGCGCCAGCCGCCCAGATCCGGCACCCGCGGCTGGGCCGGAAGCAGCAGGTGCTCGTCATCGAGCGCGACTGGCAATCCGTCGGCATCGATCTCGAACGCGCCAAGATAGATTTCGCCCATCCGCGCATCAATTGCCGCCAACACCCGCTCGCCGCGGGCCGCATTGGCTGCAAGCGCCAGCGTCGCCAGGGTGGACACCGGCACGACCGGGCGATCCAGCGCCAGTGCGATGCCCTGCACCACGGCCACGGCCAGCCGCACGCCAGTGAAAGCGCCGGGGCCGCGCCCGACCGCGATCACATCCAGCTCGCTTTTGCCGATGCCGGCATCGGCCAACAGGATGTCGATCCACGGCAGCACCAGTTCGGCGTGCCGTCGCGGGGCGATTTCGAAGCGTTCGATCACCTTGCCGTTGATCGCCAGGGCGACGCTGCAGGCTTCAGTTGCGGTCTCAAGGGCGAGCAGCTTCATGCCGAGGCCACGGTGGTGGCAGACTCGATTGCGGCCGGCGCGCGCAGAAACGCGACCACGTCGGCAAGCTCACGTGTGCGGGCAAACGGCGGCAGGCTGTTGATGAAGACGCGACCGTACGGCTTGCTGATCAGGCGGGTATCACACAGCACCAGCACGCCCCGATCCGCATGCGTGCGGATCAGTCGGCCCGCGCCCTGCTTGAGCGCGATCACCGCGCTTGGCAGCTGCCAGTCGATGAACGGGTTGCCGCCGCGGCGGCGCAGCGCGTCCAGGCGCGCCTCCAGCACCGGATCGTCCGGCGCGGCAAACGGCAGCTTGTCGATGGCCACCACCGTGAGCGCATCGCCCGCCACATCAACACCCTCCCAGAAGCTCGCCGCGCCAAGCAACACGCCGTTGCCGGAGGTGCGAAAGGCGTCCAGCAGCGCCGAACGCGGCAGGGTGCCCTGGACGAACAGCGGAAATGGCGTCCGCCCCTCCAGATCAGCCGCGGCCTGACGCAGCGCCCGGTGCGAAGTGAACAGCAGAAACGCGCGCCCCGCCGAGGCCTCCAACACCGGCAGCAGAACGTCAATCAGCGCCTGGCCGAAATCGCGGCTGGCCGGCTCCGGCAGCCCTTTCGGGAGATAGGCCAGCGCCTGGTTGGGGAAGTCGAACGGGCTCGGCTCGAGCAGGGTGGCGGGGTCCTCAAGGCCGAGCTGCTCGGCAAAGTGATCGAAACGTCCACCGACCGCAAGCGTGGCTGAGGTGTAGATCCACGCTGCGCCGCTTTGCTGGCGGTAGGCATGCAGTGGCCCGGCAACGTCGAGCGGCGTCTCGCTGAACACGAAGCCGCGCCCGGTCAGCTCATACCAGCGCACCGCTCCGACCAGCGCGTCGGCGTCGGCGTCCGCGCTGGGTTCGGCACTGAAGCGACGCAGCCGGCGCAGCAGATCGCTGCCGCGCTCGGCGCAAGCCTTCAGGCCGGGGCTGCGCTCGATCTGGGCGGTCAGCGCGCCATTCAGCGCGTCGACAGCGTCGATCAGCGGCTGCAGCGCGGCCACCGCCTGCGCATCGGCCAGCAGGCGCTGCAGCGCTGCGCGGCCGGGCAGCGCGTCGAGGGCAAGTCGAAACTCGCGCAGCCGCTGTTCGATCAGCTGCGCCGGGGCCTGCAGCTGCGCCAGCGCACCCGGCACGCCGCTGCATTCGGTGAGCGCGTCGCGGGCCAGATCGGACAGCTGCCGGCCCGACACGCTGACGCTGAAGAACTGCGCGGCCAGTTCCGGCAGCTGATGCGCCTCATCCAGAACAAAGGCATGGGCGCCGGGCAGTATTTCGCCAAAGCCTTCCTGGCGCAGCGCCATGTCGGCAAACAGCAGGTGGTGATTGACCACCACCAGGTCCGCCTCCTGCGCCGCCTGCCGGGCCCGCACGACGAAGCACTCGGCGTAGAACGGACACTCGCTGCCGAGGCAGTTTTCCGCCGTTGAGGTGACCTGCGGCCAGAGCATCGAGTCTTCAGCGATATCGTCCAGCTCGCTGATGTCGCCGCGCTGCGAGTGCCCGGCCCAGGCGCGGATCCGGGTCAGCTCGGCCAGCTGATAGCGGGCGGCAAAGCGGCCTTCGCTGATCGTCTGCTCCAGCCGGTAGCGGCACACGTAGTTGGAGCGGCCCTTCAGCAGCGCCGTGCTCAAACGGGCACCCAGCGCGTCGCGCACTCGCGGCAGATCGCGATGGTAGAGCTGGTCCTGCAGCGCACGCGTGCCGGTCGACAGAATCACCCGCTTGCCAGAAAGCAGCGCCGGTGCAAGGTACGCATAGGTTTTGCCGGTGCCAGTGCCGGCCTCGGCAATCAGATGGGTGCGCGACTCGATGGCGTCGGCCACTGCCGCCGCCATGCGCGACTGCGCCGGCCGCGGCAAAAAGCCGCTGATCGACTGCGCCAGCGCGCCGCCCGCCTCCAATGCAGCGACGCTGCGACTGCTCAGTGACATCCCGCGTCGCCGCCAGGCTACATGCGGACCGGCGCAGCGGTGGCGCAGCGTCGCGCCTGCTCCGCCGCCGTCTGGCCGGCGGCCGGATTGCCGCGCTCCTCGCGTGCCAGCCGCACCGTCGCCCAGCTGCGCCGGCACAGCGGCCCCAGCTTCGGACCGAGCTCGTAGGCGCGCGCAGCGACCCGCTCGGCAGCATCCAGCTGGCCATTCGCAAGCAGATATTCGGCCTGCGCCTGCAACAATGTAGGCGCGTCCGGCGACAGCGCCAGCGCCTGTTCGATAGCGCGCAGCGCGGCGGAAAAGTCGCCGCCCGCTTCGTGATTGGCGGCCTGCTGCAGCAGATCGGCAACCACCGGCTCGGCCAACGGTGAAACCTCCAGCGCGTCATCGACATCCAGTGCCGCCTGGCGCACCTCAAGGAGCAACTCCGCAGGGGCTTTGGACAGCGGCCGCGCGGCCACCGGATCGCGCTCCGGCGCGCCGGCGCAGGCGCCCAGCAGAAGGCAGGCTGTCAACATCACGAAACGCTGGATCACTGATTTGCTCCCCGTTGAAAACGTTCGAAAAACTGGTCGAGCGTACAGCCTCGATGCGTGTCTGGCGCAAAGCCTGCAACGAACGCGAACTCGCGCGCGCCGGCGCAGCCGGGATCGGTACGGCTGCGCCCATCGGCGTCGACCGTCGCCCATTCCAGACCGCCGGGGTCTACCTGCAGGGGCACGCTCGGCAGCTGCCGGAACAGCGCCGACCATACCCGCATGGCGCCCGTTGCGCCGTACAGGCCGGTTGGCTGGTTGCTGTCATTGCCGACCCAGACCACCGCCAGGTGCCGGCCGGTCCAGCCGGCAAACCAGCTGTCGCGGCCGTCGTTGCTGGTGCCGGTTTTGCCGGCCGCAGCCAGTTGGCCAAGTCCGTCGCCGCTCAGCGCACGGGCGGTGCCGCTTACCGCCGCTTCCTGCAGCGCCAGGGTGATCAGTCGCGTGGCGATCGCGTCGCCCGGCTCGGCCCGCGGCACCGCCGCATCGTAGCGGTGCAGACGCTTGCCGCTGCCGTCGAGCACGCCGCGAACGCTGCGCAGCCGCTGCAGCTCACCGCCAGAGGCCAGAAACTGGTAGAGACTGGTCATCTGCAGCGGGCTGAGGTCAACCGCGCCCAGCAGCAGCGACGGATGTGCCGGCGGCTCAATACCGCCCAGCGCCTGCAGCAGGCGGCTCAGCCTGTCGACGCCCACCTCCAGACCGAGCCGCACGGTGGCCTGGTTGTAGGACTGCGACAGTGCGTCGATCAACGCCACCCAGCCGTGACTGCGCTTGTCGGCGTTCTCCGGTGACCATTGCTTGTTGCCGCTGACGCGAACAGTGATCGGTGCATCTTCCACCGGCGTGGCCAGCGACCAGCGACCCGGCTGCGCCAGCGCCAGCAGGTAGACAAACGGCTTCAGCAGTGAACCCACCGGGCGCCGCGCATCCAGCGCCCGATTAAAGCCCGACTGCCGCGCATCGCGACCGCCAACCAGCGCGACCACTTCGCCGCTGGATGTATCGGTCAGCACCAGCGCCGCCTCCAGACTGACGTTCGGCTTGCCCTTGATGGCCTGCAGCTGATCGGCCACCGCACGCTCGGCGTTGGCCTGTGCTGATGGCGCCAAGGTGGTCAGGACATCCAGCCCAGCGCCGCGCAGTCGCTCGGCCGGGTAGTCAGTGGCCAGCTGCGCCCGAACCAGCTCGACAAACGCTGGATAGCGGTTGGCCGCCAGGCTGCCGGCGGCGCTGATGCCCAGCGCCTGCGCAAGTGCACGATCTCGCTCGGCGCCATCGATCAGCCCGAGTTCCGCCATCTGGCCGAGCACCCTGCCGCGTCGGGCGCGGGCGCGCTCGGCGTAGCGCCGCGGGTCAAGGTACGACGGCCCCTGGATCAACCCGACCAGCAGAGCGATCTCCGCGCTGCCCAGCTGCTGCAGGTCGCGGCCAAACCAGAAGCGCGAGGCCGCCGCCACGCCGTGCACCGCCTGACCGCCCTGCTGCCCGAGGTAGATCTGGTTGAGATACGCCTCCAGGATCCGTCGTTTGTCAAAGCGCAGTTCGATTACCACGGCATACAGCGCTTCGCGCAGCTTGCGCCCAACGGTCTGTTCGCGGCTCAGGTAAAGGCTGCGCACCAGCTGTTGAGTCAGCGTGCTGCCGCCTTGCCGCACCTCCCCCTCACGCAGGTTGACCCACAGCGCGCGCAGCATGCCCTTCCAGTCAATGCCGGCGTGGTGCAGGAAATTGCGGTCCTCGACCGCCTGCAGTGTGGTGATCAGCAGCGGCGGCACGTCTTCCATCCGCACCAGCTGCCGCTCTTCCTGGGCGGCACCGTAGAAGGTCGCGATTCGGGCCGGATCCAGCCGCGCCTCGGCCAGCCTCTTGCCGCTGGCGTCGTTCAGCCGCGACACACTGCGCCCGGCAATCGCCAGCTCGACCCGCTGCGCCGGCACCGCACCGGCCACGTCCCGAAAGCCCCGGCTGGCGATTCGGAACAGCGACCCGTCGCGCTGAAAGGTGCCCGCGGCGCGACCGTCGCCGTCATCGCGATAGCCGGAGGCCTGCAGCTCGGCCAGCAGCGCATCAATGCTCAGCGGCTCGCCCACGCGCAGCAGCAGCGGCCGGGCCAGAACGCGGGTGGGAATCTGCCAGGCCAAGCGGCCAAACTCGTGCTGCAGATAGCGGTCCACCACCCACCAGGTGGGCAGCAGAAATCCGACCAGCGTCCCAGCCGCAAAGACGACTGCGCAGACCAGCGGTCTGCGCCAGCGCCGGCCAGCGACGGGGGCGGGATTGGCGGTTCGTTTGGGCACGTGGTCCGGGGCGAAATGGGGGGACTATCGGGCAACTGGCCAGCGCCCGAACGGAACAGCGATAATCGGCGGTCCGCAGTTTAGCCGGTCCCGCCTGTGCGGCGGCCCCACCCGTTTCAGCAGCCGAGGCGCCGCGCCTGAGCTGCCCGCATGGACGCAGCGCCCGCAACGTGATCAACCCCGAGTCAGTGGCGCCACCGGCACCGCCCGTGGTCTGCCTGTTTCCGTCCAATGCGGCGGCCGCCGAGCGGCTGCGCCAGCGCCTGCCGGCGGACGTCAGTCTGTTCGCAAGCGAGACCGCGCACGCCGGCTCCGCGCTGGGGCAAACCGCCCGCAGCCATCCCGGCCGCGACGTGCTGCTGGTTTCCGCGGATGCGCAACTGCCCGCCGGTGCCTGGGAGCGATTGCTGCTGGCACGTCAGGTGCAGCCGGAAACCCAGGTTTGGACACCTTTTTGCGGCCGCACCGCGGCGCTGGATCCGCGGCCGACTGACAGTCCGCTGAGCGCCACGGCGCTTGACCATTGGGTTTGGCTGCTTTCGGAGCGCGGCTATCCGCAGACCGACAGCTGCTCGTCGTTGCTCAGCCTGTGGCGCAGCGAGGCGCTGCAGGCGTGCCTGGACGCCGGCGTGATGCCCGAACCGGCCGCGACGCAGGTCACCCGCATGCGGCTGTGCGACACCCTTTTTGTCGATGCCAGCGGCCCCGGAAATGGGCTGTATGCCGTGCCTGCTCGGAGCGGCGGCCAGCACGCTGCTGCCGAGGCCCTGCGGCGGCGTATCGGCCAATGCGGCGATCAGACTGAACCGGCCGCCATTGGCCTGGATGACCGACCGGTGCTGCTGCATGTGTTGCACGGATGGGGCGGCGGCGCGCAGCGCTTTGTCGACGACCTGATCGCGGCCGACCCGCAGCATCACCACCTGGTGCTTATCGCGCTGGGTAGCCCGCAGCGCCGCGTACACGGCGAAGTCATCGAGCTGCGGACGTCGCCCGAAGGCCCCGCCCTGCGACGCTGGCCGCTGGCGGCACCCGCGTCCGGTACGCGAATCGAGTCAGCCGAGTACCGCGCACTGCTGGACACCGTTTGCCGCGACTTCCGGGTGGCGGGCGTGCTGATCTCGTCATTGATCGGCCACAGCCTCGACGCCCTGCGAACCGGAAAGCCTACGGCCGTGGTCTGCCACGACTATTACCCGCTGTGGCCAATCCTGCATGCCGACTTCGGCGATCCACAGACGCGTTTCGACCCGGCGACGCTGGTACCCGCGCTGCACGCTGCGGGAGAGAATTTCGAATTTGCCGAGCGCCGCGCCGACCGCTGGCTGGCGCTGCGCCTGGCTTACCTGCAGTCGATTGAGCAGACCGACACGCTGCTCATCGCGCCGAGCCGTTGCGTGCGGGAAAACCTGGTGCGCATGGCGCCCGAACTTGCCGCCCGCCGATGGCGGCAGATCGGCCACGGCCTGGCGCCGTGGACGCTGCCGCTGCCGGAGATCGCGCCTGACCCGCTGCGCGCATCCTTGCGCGTGGTGATACCCGGCCGCGTCCGTGGCGGCAAGGGTGAGCAGCTGTTGGCCCGACTGCTGCCGCAGCTGCCTGACAACGTCGAGCTGGTCCTGCTCGGCTGTGGTGCGGCCGGCATGCGCTTCTTCGGCCATCCACAGGTGCACCTGCAGCTCGACTACCCGCGCCAGCAGCTACCCCAGCTGCTGGCCCGGCTGCGGCCCGACGTGGCGCTGCTCCCGACCACCGTGGCAGAGACCTTCAGCTACACGCTGTCGGAACTGCGCGCCTTGGGTGTGCCGGTGATCGCGACCGCAATCGGCAGCTTTGTGGAGCGGATCAGGCCAGGCCACGACGGCCTGCTCGTCGACCCCACCCCGGAGGCCATCGCGGCACTGCTGCATCAGCTGAGTGACGACTGTGCGACCCTGGAACCGCTGCGCGTGCGGCGACCGTCGCGATCACTGGCTGACATGGCGACCGACTACGCAGACGCGCTGGCGCTATCCGCGCCGCCTGCAGCGCCGGGCAAACAGGTTGACCCGCTGCTGCTGCAGCGCTTGGAGGATTTCGAATCCCGAAGCATCGACAGCGCACAGCGCCTGGCAACCCTCACCCAGCGACTCACTGAACAGGCAGGCGAGCTCGAACGTCGCGCCGACTGGGCCAACCGCGAGCATCGTCAAGCCGACGAGCGGCTGGCCTGGGTGGGCAAGCTGCAGGCCGAGGTGACCGGCGAGCGGGCGCAGAACGCGGCACTCTCGGATCAGCTGCGCAGCGTCGAGTCCGAGTTGATCGAGCGCACCGTCTGGGCCCGATCGCTGGCCGAGCAGGGCGAACAGCTGCGGGCCGAAATCGCAGCGCTCAACGACCGCCGCGCGCAGCTCGACGTCCAGGTCGATCAGCTCAAAGTCGAGGTTGATCAGCTGCAACAGCGGGTTGCCGCCCTGATCGCCGGGGCCGAGCAGCAGGCCCGCGACCACGCCGACCAGATCGCGCAGCAGCGAAACCACTATGAGAACGAACTGGCCCGAGTGCGCGAACACGTCGCGGCGCTCAGTGCGCAGCGTGACGACTTCGAGCAGGAACAAGCCCGCCTGCGCGAACACGTCGCGGCGCTCATTGCGCAACGTGACTCCTTCGAGTCCGACCGCAACCACATCCTCGCCAGCACCTCCTGGCGGATCACCAAACCCCTGCGCTACCTGCGCCGGCTGCTCGGCGGCATCGGCACTCGACTTCGTTTCAGCCTGTCCCGGCTGTCCGCCCAGCGCAGGCGCGCGCTGGGAAGCCTGCGAGTGCGCGGCCTGGCCGGCACCTGGCGGCGACTGCGGCAGGAGATTTCGCCGCCGCTGCCGGATGCCACGCTCGACATTCCGATCGTCGCCGCGACCACGGCGTTACTGCCGCGTGTCGACGACATCATCCTGGCAAGACCTGGCGCGCCGCGCGCCAGCGTAATCGTTCCGGTCTACAACCATCTGCAGCACACGTTGACCTGCCTGCGATCACTCGTCAGCCATCCGCAGCGCACGGACTTCGAAATCATCGTGGTCGACGACTGCTCGTCTGACGCCAGCGCCGAGCTTCTCCCGCAGGTGGCCGGGCTGCGCTACCTGCGCAATGCCCAGAACCTGGGCTTCATTGGCGCCTGCAACGCCGGAGCGGCGCTGGCTGAAGGCGAGTATCTGGTGTTTCTCAACAACGATACGGCGGTGCAGGCGGGCTGGCTGGATGCGCTGATCGATACCTTCTCGGCGCGGCCTGATGCCGGGCTGGTTGGCGCCAAACTGGTTTACCCGGATGGCCGACTGCAGGAAGCGGGCGGCATCGTCTTCAGCGACGGATCCGGCTGGAACTATGGCCGCTTCGACGATCCGGCCGACCCGCGCTACAACTTCGTCCGTGCCGTCGACTACTGCTCGGGCGCCGCCATTGCACTGCCGGCGGAGCTGTTCCACTCGCTGGGCGGATTCGACAGTCACTACGCGCCGGCCTACTACGAAGACACTGATCTGGCGATGCAGGTCCGAGCGGCCGGTCTGGCGGTGCTGTACCAGCCGGCGTCGGTGGTCGTGCATTTCGAGGGCGTCTCCTCGGGCACCGACACCAGCAGCGGCGTGAAGGCCTATCAGGTCGTCAATCAGCAGAAGTTCCTGGGGCGCTGGAAAGACACGCTGGCCGGCCACGCCAGCCCGCCGCCGGGGACGCCGATAGAGATTTCGCGCCAGCACCGCGCGCGCCGGCACCTGCTGGTGATCGACGCCACCACCCCACAGCCGGACCAGGACTCCGGCTCGCTGCGGCTGGTCAATCTGCTGCGCCTGCTGGTGGAGGACGGTTGTGCGGTGACGTTCTTCGCCGACAATCGCGCTTATGTCGCCGGCTACACCGAGGCGCTGCAGCAGCTCGGCGTGGAAGTGCTGTGGCATCCCTGGCTTGGCGATCCGGTCAGCTGGTTCGCTGAACACGGCAAGCGCTTCCACAGCGTACTGGTCAGTCGACACTACATCGCATGCAGCTATCTCGACCTGGTCCGCCGGCACGCGCCGCAGGCGCGCTTCATTTTCGACACGGTCGATCTGCACTACCTGCGCGAGCAGCGCGCCGCGGAACTGGCCGGCCGGACCGATCTGGCCAAAACCGCCGAGCAGACCCGCAAACAGGAGCTCGACGTCATCGGGCGCAGTGACATCACGCTCGTCGTCAGCCCGGTCGAGCAGGCGCTGCTGGCCAACGACGCACCTGGCGCCCGGGTCGAGGTGCTGTCCAACGTGCATGAGGTGTTCGGCTGCCGCCGGCCGTTTGCGCAGCGTCGCGACCTGATGTTCATTGGTGGCTATCAGCATCCGCCCAATGTCGATGCAGCAACCTGGTTTGTCCGCGAAGTCTGGCCGCTTGTCCATCGCGTCGCACCGGAGTTGCGTTTCCACCTGATCGGCAGCAAAGCCAACGATGAGGTAAAGGCGCTTGGTGACGTCGAGGGCGTGCAGTTCCACGGTCATGTCGAGGATATCGAGCCGTTCCTCGACGGCTGCCGTCTGGCGGTGGCGCCGCTGCGTTACGGCGCTGGCGTCAAGGGCAAGGTCAACATGAGCATGAGCTACGGCCAGCCGGTGGTGGCGACGCCCACCGCGGTCGAGGGCATGCATCTTCGGGCCGGCGACGACGTGCTGGTCGCCGCCACGCCGGAGGACTTTGCCCAAGCAGTCCTGCGCCTTTACGGAGATGAGACGCTGTGGCAACAGCTCTCCGACCACGGCACCGAGAACGTCCGCCGACACTTCGGCTTCGACGCCGCCCGTGAAGTGATCCAGCGGCTGCTGGAGTGATCAGCAGCTTGCTCACTCCTGCCCGTTGGAGGCGCACCAGAAGCTACTCGCGGGCCTGATCCAGGCGCGCGCGCAGGGCGGCGATGCCGGGGTTGTTGGGGTCAAGCTCGGACGCCTGCAGCATGGCCTCGTTGGCGCGTTGGATCTCCCCGGCACCGAGCCGCTCAGTGGCAAATCCAAGCAACGCGGCGGCCAGCCGTCGACGCATCTCGGGCAGCGCAGCGTCGCTGGGGGCCAGCGTCTGCAGGCCCTCGAGGTAGCCGCGTGCCGCATTGACCCGGCTGGTTCCGAGCGCCTGCTCGAACCGCTGGCGGGTGGCAGCGGGAAGTTCTTCCAGTCCCTGCTTGGCGCTGCGGTTGGACGGATCAACCGACAGCACTCGCCGATACAGGTCCCAAGCGCTCTCGCCCGGCGGGTACAGCAGATTTCCGCCAGCGCGTGCGGCCGCGGCAGCGACCAGGGTCTGGGTAACGCTGTCCTGCTGGGCAGGGGTGAGGGCGCCGGAGGCCAGCGCGCCGCGGCGGTCCTGCAGATCGCGCAGTCGGGCTTGTGCGGCACGCAGGCCGGGCGCGGCCGGATCGGTGGCGGCGGCCTCTTCAAGCAGAGCGGCGGCGCGTTCAAACTCGAAATCGGCCAGCGGCGGGGCCGACTGTCGGACCAGCGCGGCAGCAATCTGCCGCAGACCTTCCTTGGCAGCCGTGCTGCCGGGCTCGCGGGCCAACGCGCTGCGGTAGCGGTCGCGCGCGCTGTTGCCAGCGGGAGTCAGCAGTCGGCCCTGCTTGCGCAGGGCGTCACCTTCGGCAATCAGCGCGCCAATGCCCGACTCGATGCGCTGACGCGCCTCGGCCAGCCGTCCGCGCGCCTCCGGCAACCCCAGATGGGCAGCGTCAATACTGGCGACAGCGTCGATCTGCTGGGCGGCCTGATCGAACTGGCCATCCTCGACCTGCCGGCGCGCCCGTTCCAGCAACAGTCCGAGCGTTTCTCGACGTCCCGCCTGGGCAACCGAGCTGGCCGGGTCCACCGCCAGCGCCCGCGCATACAGCGCCAGCGCGCTGTCTTCGCTGCCGTCCAGGCGTCCTGCGACCAGCGCCGCTTGGGCTTGCCCCACGAGTTCGCCCAGCAGGTCGTCGTGCTGCTCGCGACTGCGTATGTCGGTTTCCACTGCGTCCAGGTCGCGACTGGCAGCACCGGCGTCGCGGGCGGCTTCGAGGTCACGTCGCGCCTGCTGCAGACGATCATCGGCCAGCGCGCGTCGCGCTTGCTGCAAGAGGCCGTCGGCAACCTGGGTGAGGCCGTCACGGCCACGCTGGTTGTCCGGATCCAGCGCAAGCACCGCCTGGAACAACTCCCGCGCCGGACCCAGGCTATCGCCATTGACCTGGCCTCGCTGCAGCGCTTCCTCAGCCTGACGAAGCAGTGCCTCCTGGTGACTTGGCGTGATCAGGTCGCGCAGCGGTTCGCGCTGCAGATACGCAATCCCAAGCAGGACTGGGAGCAGCAGCAGCGCCAGCCTCAGCGCGACTGGCCGGCGCGGTGCGCGCGCCTGATCGCTGGCGGTTCGCTCGCTCTCGGCGCGCCGTCGAGCCCGTGGTGACGGCTGCGAGAGTGCCTCCTGGATCTCGCCCAGCATCGGCTCGTCGCCGGTCGGGTCCAAGGCGGGCTCCCGGCGACGGGTATCGGGCAGGCTGGTGCCATGCGAGCCAACCGGCGGCGTCCTGATCGGAGCTGCGCGCGAACCCGACAGGCCAAGCTCCATCTCGGCGATGACGTCCGCCAGCTCGGCGCCGGTTTGCAGTCGTTCGGACGGGTCCTTGGCCAGCATGGTGTCGATCAGCGGCTGCAGCTTCTGCAGCGCTGGCGGCAATCGCGGCACTGGCGCAGACAGGTGCATCAGACCCACGGAAACCCAGTCGGCGGCGTCAAACGGCACCGCGCCGACGGCCATTTCGTGGAACACGATGCCGAGGCTGTAGAGATCGGCGCGGCCGTCCACCGCGCCGCCAGAGGCCTGCTCCGGGCTCATGTAATGCGGCGTGCCGAGGATGGTGCCGGTCATCGTCATGCGCTTGCTGTCATGCGCGCGGGCAATCCCGAAGTCGCTCAACACGGCGGCGCCGTCGTCACGCAGAAGAATGTTGTCGGGCTTGATGTCGCGGTGGATCACGCCGCGCCGGTGTGCGTAGTCCAGCGCCAGCGCGATCTCGCGCACCACCCGCAGGCAGAACGCCAGATCGCCAGCACCAGCGCTGCGATTCAGGACCGGCCCGCCGGACAAATATTCCATGGCGATGTAGTGCAAGTCGTCGGCGCGGCCAACGTCATGCACCTGGACCACGTGCCGGTGGCGCAAACTGGCCGCGATCCGCGCTTCGCGTAGAAAGCGCTCGCCGAATTCCGCATCGCCGTGCAGCGTAGGCGACATCACCTTCAGCGCCACTTCGCGCTGGACCGATTCCTGCAAGGCCAGATAGACCGTGGCCATACCGCCACGACCCAGCGCCCGCAGGATCCGGTAGCCGGGGATGTCCATCACAGCGATTGCATTTCTGTCACGGCGCACCCTTCGCCAAGTCTGGCCGAGAGAATAGCAAGCCCCCCCGCGATTCAGGGCGAGCGACGCGCTTCGTTGACACCCGCCACTGCGCCCAACCGGGCCAGCAGCGCGTCCAGCTGGGTGAAGTCGGTCACCTTCAGGGTGAAGCGCAGCTCGGCGATGCTGCTGGCAGGATCGACCCGGCTGTTCAATCCCAGGATATGGGCGCTGCCGCCGCCAATGACGTTGGTCAAGTCCTTCAGCAGCCACTTGCGGTCGTAGCCTCGCACCAGCACATCGACGCTGAAACTCTGGGCGCTTCCGCGCCCCCATTCGACCGGCAGCAAGCGTTCCGGATGCTTTCCGTGCAGCCGTTCCAGCGTCGCGCAACCCTGCCGATGAATGCTCACGCCACGGCCTTGGGTCAGGTAACCAACGATCAAATCGCCGGCGACCGGCTGGCAGCACCGCGCCATCTGGGTCAGCAGATTGCCGACACCCTCGATGGTAAAGCCAGCCGCCGGCTTGGGCGGCCGCGCCAGCGCGGTCGCCGGCAGTGCCGCCAGCGTCCGGCCGACGTCCAGCCCTGGCTGGGTTACTTCGTGCAGTGCGCGCGCCACCTGGGAGATGTTCAAGTCACCAAGTGCCACCGCGACGTGGAGCTCTTCGAGCTTCTGCAGCCGCAGTCGCGGCAGGACCAGACTGATGTCGATCTGGTGCAGTCCGAGTCGCTTCAACTCGCGATCCAGCAACTCCTTGCCTTCCGCCAGGTTGCGCGCCTGATCCAGGCGATGGAACCAGGCGCGCACCTTGTCGCGGGCGCGGCCACTGGACAGATAGGCGTTGTGTGAAAGCAGCCAGTCGCGACGCGGCTCGGCGCTCTTCGATGTCAGGATCTCGATCCGGTCACCGCTGCTGGGCTGATGGGTAAGCGGCACGATCCGGCCGTTGACCTTGGCGCCGCGACAGCGATGCCCGACCTCGGTATGCACGTGATAGGCGAAGTCGAGCACGGTGCCGCCGTGCGGCAGGTCGATCACCTCGCTCTGCGGGGTCAACACGTAGACGCGATCTTCGATCAGCGACGTGCTCAGTCCAACCTCGGCTGCACGCTCCTCGTCGCCGTCGCGGCCTTCGAGCAGGGTGCGCATCCACGCGACTTTGCGTTCGAAGTCGGCATCGCCGCCACCGCCCTCCTTGTAGCGCCAGTGCGCCGCCACGCCGAGCTCGGCGTGCGCATGCATATCCCAGGTGCGAATCTGGATTTCGACCGTTTTGCCTTCGGCGCCAATCACGGCGGTATGCAGCGACCGGTACTGGTTGCCCTTGGGGTGAGCGATATAGTCATCGAACTCGTCGGGCACCGGCGTCCACAGCGAGTGCACCAGGCCGAGTGCCGCGTAGCAGCTTCCGACGTCGGCCACCAGCACGCGCACGGCCCGGATGTCGTACAGCTCACTGAATGGCACGCCCTTGCGCTGCAGCTTCTTCCAGATGCTGTAGATGTGCTTTGGCCGCCCCGCCACCTCAGCGTCGATGCCGGCGTCGCCCAGCGTCGCCCGCAATCGCGCCTTGAAGGCTTCGATGTAGCGCTCGCGGTCCACGCGCCGTTCATCGAGCAGCTTGGCGATGCGCTTGTAGACGTCCGGCTGCGAAAAGCGGAAAGCCAGATCTTCCAGCTCCCACTTGAGCTGCCAGATGCCCAATCGATTGGCCAGCGGCGAGTGGATGTCGGCGGTGAGCTGCGCCAGCTGACGGCGTGCCGGCTCGGGCAGACCCGCTGCCAGCCGCAGGCGCACCAGCTGCCGCGCCAGCAGAATCAGTACGACCCGCACGTCGCGGATGATCGCCAGCAGCAGCCGACGCAGGCCCTCCGCGCCGCTGCCGCCGCCGCGCTGGGCGTAAATGGCCCAGACCTTCTCCGCCTCATGCTGTCCGGCCACCAGCTCAGCCACCGTGCCAGCGAGCCAGGCAGCAGCGGGTCCAGGCGCGGCGGCGGCGGCAGCGTACAGCGCCGCCGCCGAGAGCGTATCGCCGTCCGCGTTCAGGGCGTCGAGCACCTCCAGCGTCTGCGCCAGTTCGCGCTCGCGCTCAGCGCCAGGACCCAGCGCCTCAACGCACCACAGCGTCATGGCATCCAGCAGCGTCGGCAGGCCGGGTTCACGGTCACGCTGCCAATCGCTGAGGCTGAGAATGGGCTGATCAGATCGCTTCACGATTCGCAGTGTAGAAAAAACGAAACGCCGGAGGGGGCCCCGGCGCTTCTGGTCAAGCCAAACCAGCCGGACTGGGGTCAGGGTGGCGAGGACTGGTAGCGAATCCGCAGGTTTTGCGGCAGCGAGACGGCGGCCGGTGATCCGTCGTCTATCACGCTGATGGCGCAATCCACCGCACCCGGCACTCCGGCCAGCGTTGCGACCAGAATGAAGTTGCCGGCGCCACCTGGCTCGTTGACCAACGGAAGTGTCCCGCCGAGGAAGAACGCGCTCGGCGCAACGCCATTCTCACTGGCCGCCGTGCAGGCTCCCTCCACCAGCCGGGCAAAGCCCAAGCCATCTTTCTGGGTGTTTGGACGCACCACCTGTCCGGCTTCGTCCACGGCAGTGAGCGGTCCCGGCACTCGGCCGGTGATGAAGTTGCTGGCCGAGGCGGTGCAGCCGCTGCCCAGACAGCCGCCCACACCTTCGGTCATGACGATTTCGGCGCCAGCCACGTTAAGCACGAACAGCGGCGGATCGTTTACCGCGTTGACCGTCACCTGGAACGCGCGCAGTGCCGGAGCGGCATTGCCGTCCGTCGCCGAAATCTGCAGCGTCGCCACACCGTTCTGGTCCGGAGCAGGCGTCATGGTCAGCGAATAGGGACTGCCGCTGCCGCTGATCACCAGACTGCCGGGCGGGAACAACGTCGCGTTGTTGCTGCTGACGGTCGGCGTCTGCAGCGGATCGCCCTCGGGATCGACCACCGTGAACGGCACCACCAGCGGGGTGCCGTCTTCCTGCATTGACTGGTTGCCGACCGGTCCGATCTGGGGCTGCTGGTTGGAAATGATGTCCGCGGCCAGCCAGGCCGCGTTGTTGGTGAGGTTGGCATCCGGGCCACCGCCACCGGCCGGCTCTACGAATGCCGCGTAGCCCAACTGCCCGCGCTGGCCAGGCGTCGCAGAGGCCGTCACCACGCGGGTCAGGGTGAATTCGTAACCTTGGCCAGCCGGAATCACGCCCAGGTTGAGCGAAATCGGAAAACCAAACGCCGGGCAGGCACCCGCCGCACCGATTCGCACGCAGGTGCTGCTGCCGGATTCACCTGCCAGCAGCTGCGCCGGCTGCGGCTGGCCGGGCTGGGCGATGGCCTGGGCGCCGGTGGCAAACTCGCGCAGCCTGACGTCGGCAGCCGCGGTGTCGCCCTCGTTGACCACGCGCACGACGTACTGCAGCGCTCCGCCGGGCAGGGCGCCGGTGCTGCGCTGGTTGTTCGAGGAGGTGCCGCTGCCGATGCCCGTCATGCTGACCACGACATCGGAGGGATTTTCCACCGCCGTCGGTGTCTCAAAGCCGGAGGTGAAGATCGTGTTGCCGATCGGCCCGCCCCCGGGCGTCGGCGTGACGGTCGAGGATGCAACGCTGCACTGCACGCCGGGCGTATTGCTGCCGCCAGCGATGACCGGCACCAAGTTGAAGCTGCCCAGCGCGTAGTCGAGGCTGCTGAAGCCCGGCAAGAAGACGGCGGTGCCGGCATTGAACAGCGGATCATTTGAGCTGTTCATGCGGATCGCGAGGCCTGAGCCGCCTGCGATGACGTAGCTGGTGCACAGCACCGGCTCCGCCACCCGAATCTGGAACGTCCGGGTCGGCAGGTCGAAACGCACGCTCTCAGCCACTGGCAGTCGTCGCTGGGTCGGAAAGATCAGACCCAGATTGGTGGACGTGGTGTGGCTCGATGCGCAGTTTGTCGGGACCGAAGCGCCGAGCAGGCCGAGTGCGAAAGTCACCGAACTCGGCAGGTATTCGATCGGTGCGCCCAGCGTGCCCGGCAACGCACCGGTGGCAATCGGATAAGCGACGCCGTCGAGCTGCAGCCTCAGGACACCGGCACCGGGAACCTGCGCCGAGTTGCACACAAAGTTCCCGGCGCGCGTGGTTGCAATCAACGCTTTGGTCGCGATGTCAAATCGGGCCGAGGTCAATGCCACCGAACGTCGGGTCTCAGCCGAGGAGGGCCCGCTCACGACCTGCAGCGTCGGGTCAATTGCAGCAACAGAAGTGCTGGCCAGAAGGCCGGCAACCGTGAGTGCGAGAGCGGAACGACGGTGGTCAGTCATTGGGGGCGTGGACTCCAGGTCTCGGAAAGAGCAGCTTCCGACGACGTAAGCATTGAGGCGACTGGCATGAAAGGCTGGAATGCACGCGGGCCTGTGAGCTGCCGTGAGTGCACGGAGTGTAACGGACGATGATTCTCACGGGTGAACTCGCGGTTAACCCGGAAATCGGGTCCAAGGCTGGAGCGCAGGTATGCTGGGCCACGGTGCAGGCGGGCGGCTTTCCGTACAATCCCTTTTCTTCGTTGCCACTGATCGAGCCCTGCATGCACCGTCTTGTCCTGCTTCTGAGCCTGCTGATTGCGCCCGTCACCCTGCTCGCCGAAACGTTTTCGTCGCTGGAGGAGCGCATGAGTCAAAGCGAGTTCAAGGCCGCTGGCCTCGAAAAGCTCAGCTCCGCCGAGCTGCAGGCGCTGAATAGCTGGCTGCGTGAGCGCAGCGCCGAGGCCGCGACCAGGTCGGCCGCCATCGCACCAGCCGGCATCGATCAACGTGGCCTGCGGCTGCCGGTTGCCGACCAGGACGAGATCGTCTCGCGCATCGCCGGTGATTTCCGTGGATGGTCTGGACGCACCCGATTCACCTTGGAGAACGGCCAGATCTGGGAGGGCGGCGGCGACAGCACGCTGAGCGTCCGGCTGGTCGACCCGGTAGTGAGGATTTCCCAAGGCACGCTGGGCACCTGGTACCTGCGTGTCGACGGCTACAACACTACCGCCAAGGTCAAGCGGATCCAGTAGCCGCGCTTGAGCGGAGATTTGGCTTGCTGGCGGGAGGTCAGCGGGGGCGCGGCTGGTTGAGCCCCTCCAGCATCCGGGCGAGCCGTTTGGCCGACACGCTGCCGCGAGTGCCAAGCTCCTGCGCGAACATCGAGACCCGCAGCTCTTCCAGCAGCCAGCGCAATTCGATCCATCCTGACTGCTCCGCGGCAGCACTGGCGCGAGCGGCCTGCAGCGCCTGGGCGAACGGCAGCAGCTCCAGCATCCGCGCCTGATCGCGAGCCGGGTCGTGCAGCAGGCGTTCGGCGCGCAGGCGCATGCCGCGCAGATAGCGCGGCAGCTCGGTCAGCTGCTCAGGCGGCGTGGTCAGGAGGAAATGCGCCGGTACCAGCTGCTCGAGCTGTTCGCGCAGATCGTCCAGGTTGGCCTTGGCGTAGCCCATCAACGGCGGCTCCAGCGCGGGCCGCAGCTCGGCAATCGCCTGCAGGATGGCCTCGACAAGTCCGAGCAGCTGCAGTGCGCGGGGAAACAGCTCGGCGCCGACCTCAGCCCGCGCCTGCTCGAAAGCGCCCGCGCTGCGAATCACGCCCAGCGGGCGCTGACACAACGCTTCGAAAGCCGCCTTCACAAGGTCCTGCCGCAAGGCGTCCGCACTGCGCCCACCGGGCGCCGCATCGACCGCCGCGAAGCCCTGCAGGGCGGCATAGAGAAGGCCGAGCCGCGGCGCAATCGGGAGCTGCCGGCGAGCGTGCTTGACGCGATCCGCCAGGGCGAACTCAAGCAGTCGACGCACCCCGCCGGCGTGCTCGCGCAGGGCGACTGCGCGCTCTGCGAAGACCTGCATTGCCACCGCATCGCCGCTATCCACCAGCGCCGGAAAGGCGGCAATGCCCGCCTCACCGCGAACTTCATCCGGGATCGGCTCAGCGGGGAACTCGCGCAGCCCGCTGCGTGCCAGCGTGCCTGCCGCCTGGTGCGCGAACGCCTGGTCGGCCTGCTGCCCATAGCTGGACTGCAGCTCGGCAAAATCCCGTGATTCGGCCAACACACGCTGGCCGTCGCGATCCAGCAGACGCAGATTGAACGTCAGATGGGCGTCGATCGAGCGCGTCTGCAAGTCCAACGCCGCAATCGCTGCGCCGGTGGTGCGCCGCAGAAAGCGTGACAGCTCGCCCTCCAGGCTGTCGGCAGACGGCGTCGGCCACGCCTCCCGGAACGCGCGCGCAAAATCCGGCGCTGGCACGCAGCTGCGGCGCAGCGCCTTTGGCAGGCTGCGGATCAGCGCTGCCGCCTTCTCTTCGACCAGGCCTGGCACCAGCCAACCGAGCCGGGCCGGATCCAGCGCATTGAGCAGATGCAGCGGCACCACCAGCGTTACGCCGTCATCGATGGCGCCCGGCTCAAAGCGGTAGTGCAGCGCCAGTCGGGCGTTACCCAAAGCGAACACCTTTGGAAATCTGTCGCCCTCGCTGCCCTCATCCGGCAGCAGTTCGGCAAGCGGCCACTCCAGCGCCGCCCGCTCGGCGTGCGTGGCCCGCCGGTACCAGGCATCGAGTCCGGCGACGCTGTTGATATCCGACGGCAGCCGGTCCAGATACCAGCCGGCCTGCCAATCCTCATCAGCCACCAGCCCGGCCCGGCGGCGCTGCGCTTCTTCTTCCCGCGCCCGCTCCACGGTGGCCAGATTGCGCGAGACAAATGCCGCCCGGCAGTCGATCTCGCCGGGCAGCAGGCCCTGGCGCACAAAGATCTCGCGCGACTCCTCCGGATACAGGCCGCCGTAGTGGATCGGTCGCTTCGGCGCCAGCACCAGCCCGAACAGGCTGATCTGCTCGCTGCCGACGACCCGGCCCTGGCTGCGCGACCATCGCGGGTCGAAGTGCTTGCGGGTCAGCAGATGCGGTGCCTCCGCCACCACCCACTCCGGCTCGATGCGCGCGTTGGTCATGGCGTAGACGCGCTGGGTGTCGAGTAGGACCGCCGAAAGCACCCAGTTGGGCGGCTGGCCAGCCAGGGTGGAGCCGGGGAACAGCGTGTAGCGACGCTGCCGCGGGCCGTCGTACTGGCGCTTGTCGTCCTTGCGGCCGATCTGGGTCGGCATGCCGGCAATCAGCGCTCGATGCAGCGAGGGATAGTCGGCGGGCTGGGTGCTGGTCTGCCAGCCGAGCGATTCACTGACCAGCAAAAGCTGACGATGCAGCTCACGCCACTCGCGCATGCGCAAAAAGCTCAAGAAGCGCTTGCCGCACCAGTCGCGCAGCTTCGACTGGGTCAGCTCCTCGTGCGCCGCCTGGTAGTCTGCAAACAGGTTGAGGATGGCAACGAATTCGGACTTGGAATCGGTCCATTGGGCATGCGCGGCGTCGGCCGCCTGACGGGCATCGGCCGGGCGCTCACGCGGATCCGGAATGCCCAGATAGGACGTGATGGCCAGCATCTCGCGCAGCGCCGCATTGCGGCTGGCTGCCACCAGCATGCGGGCCAGCTTGACGTCGACCGGCAGCCGCGACATCTCGCGCCCGATCGGCGTCAGGCGGCGTTCGCCGTCGACCGCCCCCAGCTCCGCCAGCTGCTGCCAACCATCGGTAATCGCGCGCGGATCGGGAGGATCAATGAACGGGAACTCGTCAACCCGCCCAAGCCCCAAGGCAAGCATGCGCAGGATCACGCCGGCCAACGCCGCGCGCCGGATCTCCGGGTCGGTGTAGGCCGGTCGACCCAGATAGTCGGTCTCGTCGTACAGGCGATAGCAGACCCCGGCGGCGATGCGGCCGCAACGGCCCTTGCGCTGGTCGGCGCTGGCCCGCGAGATGCGCTCGATGTGCAACCGGTCAAGCTTGAGGCGCGGGCTATAGCGCTTGACCCGGGCGTCGCCGGGGTCGATTACATAGCGTATTCGGGGCACCGTAAGGGACGTCTCGGCCACGTTGGTCGCGAGCACGATGCGGCGTTTTGTGCCTGGGTTGAACACCCGATCCTGGTCGCGCGCCGACAGTCGCGCGTATAGCGGCAGCACCTCGCTCTCGCGGTACTGGCGGCGTGACAGCGCACGATGGGTGTCGTGGATATCGCGTTCACCGGGCAGGAAGATCAGCACGTCGCCGCGCGGATCCTCAGCGGTGATCTCGTCCACCGCCGCCACAATCGCCGCCACCGGATCGCTGTCACTCGGGCGCGCGGCGCGGCCCGGCTTAGCGGTCGCCGCTGACGCCAGCGCGACGTCCGAGGGCTCGCCGGGTGGCCGCCAGCGGACTTCGACCGGGTAGCTGCGCCCCTCCACCGACAGCGTCGGCGCATCGTCGAAGTGGCGAGCGAAGCGGCCGGTGTCGATGGTTGCCGAGGTGACGATCAGCTTAAGGTCGCGCCGCTTGCGCAACAGACCCTTCAGGTAGCCGAGCAGAAAATCGATGTTGAGGCTGCGCTCGTGCGCCTCATCAAGAATGATCGTGTCGTAGCGCGACAGAAACCGGTCGGACTGGATCTCGGCCAGCAGGATGCCGTCGGTCATGAACTTGATCGCGGTGGCATCGCTGACCTGTTCGGTAAATCGCACCTGATAGCCAACCACGCCACCGGGCTGCACGCCCAGCTCCTCCGCAACCCGCTTCGCCACCGAGCGCGCGGCGATTCGACGCGGCTGGGTGCAGCCGATCATGCCGGCGCTGCCGCGCCCGGCCGCCAGACAGAGCTTGGGCAGTTGGGTGGTCTTACCTGAGCCGGTCTCACCGGCGATGACCACCACCGGATGGCGAGTAATCAGCTCGATGATGCGTTCGCCCTCGCGGGCGACCGGCAAACTGGTATCGAAGGTGGGCGTGGGCAGCGCGGCCGCGCGACGCTCCCGCTGCGCCGCCGAGAGCTCTGCCGCGGTGAGGAACGCCGCCTGATCCGCTTCGTCCTTTGAGCCGTTCCAGCGCGACAGCAGCCGCTGCAGCCGCGCGTGGTCACGCGTCAGGCAGCGGCGCAGGAGTTGACTGGGATCAGCGGGCATGGCGTTCGGGCAGGTCACGTGGCCGCCCTTGCTGGCGGGAGATGGGTGCGGGCGGGGCCGCAGTTTAGCGAGGACGTGGCTGCGGCCCGGTGAATACAGCCACTGGCAGCGCTCGCAGCAAACCCGCAGATGCGCGCAGGCTGCGATACTTCGCGGGCAACCTGCGGCACGAAATGGGCAGCGCGTTGGTTTCAGCGCGGCTGTTTCGCCCGTCGCCACGCACACGCTGCGGCCACATTCCGCTCATCCCTCCGTCCGACACGACACTCCGATCCGACCCATGACCGATGCTGCCCACGACATTCTGCAGCGTGTATTCGGGTTCTCCGGCTTCCGCGGATCGCAGCAGGCGATCATCGAGCACCTCGCTGGCGGCGGCGACTGCCTCGTGCTCATGCCGACCGGCGGCGGCAAGTCGCTGTGTTACCAGGTGCCAGCGCTGCTGCGGCCGGGCACCGCCATCGTGATCTCGCCGCTGATCGCACTGATGCAGGACCAGGTCGAGGCGCTGACCCAACTCGGGGTCGCGGCGGCGTTTCTCAACTCCTCACAGTCCTCGTCCGAGGCGTCCGCCACCGAGGCGCGTCTGCTGCGCGGGGAGCTGGACCTGCTCTATGTGGCGCCCGAGCGCCTGCTGACCGGCCGCTTTCTCGACCTGCTCGACCGCGTCACGCCGGCCCTGTTCGCCATCGACGAAGCCCACTGCGTGTCGCAATGGGGCCACGACTTCCGCCCGGAGTATCGCCAACTGGACGTGCTCCACGCCCGCTGGCCCGAGGTACCGCGCATTGCCCTCACGGCGACCGCCGATCCGCCAACCCGTCGCGAGATCGCCGAGCGGCTCGGGCTTGAGGATGCGCGCGAGTTCGTGTCCTCGTTTGACCGGCCCAACATCCGCTATCGGGTCGAGCAGAAACACGCGGGTCCACGGCAACTGCTGGATTTTCTGCGCGGTCATCGCGGCGAATCGGGCATTGTCTATTGCCTGTCTCGCAAGAGCGTTGACCAGACCAGCGCCGCACTGGTCGACGCCGGCATTCCTGCCCTGCCCTATCACGCTGGACTGCCGAGCGCCGAGCGCGCTTCCAACCAGCGCCGCTTTCTGCGTGAGGACGGCATCGTGATGGTGGCGACGATCGCCTTTGGCATGGGCATCGACAAGCCCGACGTGCGCTTTGTCGTCCACATGAATCTGCCCAAGTCGGTCGAAGGCTATTACCAGGAGACCGGCCGCGCCGGCCGCGACGGTGAGCCGGCCGAGGCATGGATGGCGTTTGGCCTCGGCGATGTGGTGACGCTGTCGCAGATGATCAGCAACGGCGAGTCGTCCGAGGAGCGCAAGCGGGTCGAGCGGCGCAAGCTTGATGCGCTGCTTGGCTACTGCGAGTCGACCCGCTGTCGTCGCGCCACTCTTCTGGCCAATTTCGGCGAGCAGCATCCGGGCAGCTGCGGCAACTGCGACAACTGCCTCGATCCGCCGGAGCGCTTTGACGGCACGCTGGTGGCACAGAAGGCGCTGAGCGCGGTCTACCGCAGTGGCCAGCGCTTTGGTGTGGGCCATCTGGTCGATCTCCTGCGCGGCAATGCGACCGAGAAGATCCGCCAGTTCGGCCACGACCGCCTGCCCACCTTCGGCGTTGGCAGCGACCTCGATGCCAACGGCTGGCGCAGCGTGTTCCGGCAGCTGGTGGCCGCCGGGTTTCTGGAGGTCGAAATCGATGGCTTCGGTGGACTGCGGCTGGCGGATCCGGCGCGCGCCGTGCTGCGCGGCGAGTCGCGTATCGAGCTGCGCCGCGAGGCCCCGCGCCGCGCCGCCAAGGCAGCGCCGCGCCTATCAGCGGCCCGGCCGGCAGTGGAACTCGATCCGGGCGATGCCGGCACCTTCGAGGCGCTGCGCACGCTGCGTGCGGAACTGGCGCGCAAGCAGAACGTGCCGGCCTACGTGATCTTTCACGACGCCGTGCTGCGCGCAATTGCCAGCGAGCGACCTGCCGATCTGCGGCAGCTGGGCGCGATCAGCGGCGTGGGGGTGGCCAAACTTGAGCGCTATGGCGACGCCATCCTGAACCTGCTGAGCGAGTCACAGAAACGGACCGACTGACCGCCGGATAGCAGTGCGCGCCGGCGCCAAGGCCATTGCGCCGCGCACGACGGACCTTGCGATCTGCACGTCGGACGAGCCAACCGGGGCCTTGCGACATCGCCGCAAACCCGCTCCGCAGTGCGCTTTGCGTGCGCTGGCACATCCCTTGCTGGACTACGAGAGATCACCACCGCCGGCCTAGCCAGCGCCGGTGATCGGCGCGTCTTGATGGATGCGCTCATCCCCTATCGCAAGGACCACACCAATGAAGAACGCAAGCACGCTGCAGGACCTCGTCCAGATCGCCCGTGACAGCCTCGAGTTCTATACCGAGGCCGCCAAGGAAGTGAAGGACATCGGCCTCAAGGCCACCTTCTCCCGGATGGCCGTTGCCAAGCGCGAGCTGATCGAGTCGCTGTCAACCAAGCTGGTCGCCCAAAACGAGGTCGTTCCGACCGGCGGATCAGTGGTCGGAAAGATGCGTCAGCTGTATGCCGACGTCCGCTCGAGCATGAGCTCGAACGAGGAAAAGATTTACGTGGCACAGCTCGAAGAAACCGAAGACCGCCTGCTTGAGCACTACGAAGCAGCCGTCAAGGACGTCGAGGATCCGATCATCGTCGCCATGCTGCAGGCACACCTGACCCGCGTTCGCGCCTGTCATGGCGAAATGCGCAGCCTCAAGCTGCGCCTCGCCGCCTGAACCGGGCGGACCGGATCCACTTCGCCCGGCACCTGTCGGGCGAGGGGCCAGTTGCAGCCATGCAACCCACACCCCGAGGGCGCGTCGCGCCCCGGGGTGTTCTGCGTCTGGCCGTCCGGCACGTTTTCCGATCCGCCATCCCGACCTGATTGCAATCCGCAATGTCGCACGTCGAACTGCACGACTGCGGGCAGCCCAGCACCCCCACGGATTGCCAACCGGGTCGCGCTTAATCCCTTTTTTATCAATTACTTGGGTTGTTGGCACGGGACTTGAATGGCGATATCCCGAGCGCTGAACGCGTTCCCAACCAGACCTTCAGGAGATTCCCAATGCTGCACTACGCCGTTGTTTTCTTTGTCATCGCGCTCATCGCTGCCGTCCTCGGCTTCGGCGGACTCGCAGGCGCCTCCGCAGGAATCGCCAAGGTCCTGTTCCTCGTGTTCCTGGTGCTGTTCGTGGTGTCGCTGTTCTTTGGCCGCCGCGCGACACGCCTGTAGACGGCTGCCCAGACCCGCTTACCCAGACCCGCTCAATCAACGATTCCCGATTCACCGCATCCCTTCCTTATCGCAACCGGAGACTCATCATGACTACCCTCTTCCGTAAGTCCGCCTTGGCCCTCGTGCTCTCGGCAGTGCTGTCGACATCCGCCTTCGCCGACGACACCCGCAGCGTCGGCGAGCAGGTGACCGACGCGCGCGTCGAGTCACAGATCGCCACGGCGATCACGTTCAATCGCAATCTGAACCCGTTCGAGATCAGCGTCGAAGTGCGCGGCAACATGGCCACCCTCACCGGCAGCGTCGATGAGGCCATCGACAAGGAGCTGGCCGAGCGCGTCGCGATGAATGCCAAAGGCATCAGCAAGGTTGACAACCAGATCGCGGTCGAGCCCAACAAGCAGCGTATGGCGCGTGACCCGTCCAATCGCGACTTTGGTCAAACCGTCCAAGACGCCACGCTGACCGCGACCGTCAAGTCGCGTCTGCTCTGGAACGGCACCACCGACGGGCTGGACATCAATGTCGACACAATCAATCAGCACGTGACCCTGACCGGCACCGCTACGACGGCGCAGGAGAAGACCACCGCCGGTCGACTGGCGTCCTACACCGATGGCGTGCGCCGCGTGGACAACCAGATCGTCGTCACCCCGGGTGATATGCCGACCCGTCGTACCGCCTCCACCGAGCCGGTGGCCGACACCTGGATCACCGCCAAGGTGAAGTCCTCGCTGCTGGTGTCGCGCAATGTCAGCGGTCTTGATCTGACCGTCGAGACTAAGAACGGCGTCGTGATGCTCGGTGGCGAAGCCGGCACCTCGGCCCAGCGCGACCTGGCCGCCGAGATTGCCCGTGACATACGCGGCGTGACCAGCGTCAATACCGATGGCGTCAAGATTTCGTCGTAACGGACTGCGCCAACGCCCAATGTCCCGACCGCAGGCGGCAGGAATGCCGCCTGCGGCGGTTTGCATGGCGTCATGACATCCATCATCCGGCGTTCCCGGCGCTGGCCAATGCAGTTCACTGCAGTGCCGAGGCCGGCCGCTGAAAACGATTGCTGCTTTAGGCACCGGGATGTCGTCGGGTAGCATGGCCCGTCCGTCGAACCGGCGCGCCACCCCAAGGACTATCGGTCGTGATCGAATCGTTACTCAGAACCAAGGCGTCACTGGTGCTGGTCGTCGACGATCAAGAGGCCAATGTGCGCTTGATGGGCGCCGTGCTGACGGGCGCCGGCTTCGATGTCATGCCGGCACTGTCCGCCGACCAGGCGCTGCTGCGGCTCACCGCCAGTCTGCCGGACGTCATCCTGCTGGATATGCGGATGCCCGGGAAAGACGGACTCTGGCTTCTGGCGCAGCTCAAGCGCGACCAGAAGACCGCCGACATCCCGGTGATTTTTGTGACGGCCGCGCATGAGCGTGAATTCGTCATCCGGGCGCTCGACGAGGGCGCTGTGGACTACATCACCAAACCCTTCGTAGCCGAGGAACTGGTCGCCCGGGTGCGCACTCACGCCGAATCCAAGCAGCTGCGCGACCGGCTGCGCCGCGCGATCACCGAGCGCGAGGAGATCAGCTCGCTGGTGGCGCACGACCTCAAAAACCCGCTGTTCAACATCAGTCTCAATGCCAACATGCTCGGCGAGGTCGCCGGCCAGCCGGAGCAGGTTGCCAAGCTGGCGGCGTCGATCGAAAAGTCCGCGCAACGGGCGATGAAGTTCGTCCAGAACTATCTTGAGAATCGCGCCGATGTGGAACTGCGCAGGGGCTACCTGCCGACGGTCTGCCATCCCACCCAACTGGCCGACGACCTGCTGGAAGAGCTCTCGGCGTCGCTTTCGGTCCGGCAGCAGCTGCTCCAGCGTGACTACCGCCTGGCGGACCCGATTCTCGCCGATGCCGACGCCTTTCAGGTTGTTCTGCGCAACCTGCTCACCAACGCCAGCAAGTACGCGCCGCCCGCCAGCCGCATCACGGTTTCGGTACGGCGTGGCAAGCCCGGCTTTCTGCAGATCGCCGTGCTCGACCAGGGGCCGGGCATTTCGGAGGCTGACCAGCTGCGGCTGTTCCAGCGCTTCGTGCGCTTGAGCTCGCGGGGCGACGGCAGCGAGCAGTCCACCGGTCTTGGCCTGGCGGCCGCCATGCAGGAGGCGCGCTGGATGGGTGGAGAGCTGTGGTACGAAGACGCCAGCGGTGGCGGGGCCGCCTTCATCTTCGAATTGCCGCTGGCGCCAGCGGACGCGAGCGCAATGGCGCAGACGAGCAGCTGAGCGGAAGCCTGTTGGCCCGCTCGACGAAGAGGCAACCGCACAACGCCGAAAACAGCGACCGACTGGCTCTGCTCCAGCCGCGCTCTGCGGCACCTCAGGCCAGCTGCAGCGTGTGCCTGCGGACCAGTCGAAAACCAGCGCCATCCAGGGGACAGTCCCAGCGCTCCACCTCGCATTGCCGATCACTGCTGCCCTGGTCTGGCGCATAGCGGATCAGATTGCAGGAGTTCGGCGCGCCTTCGCGAATCCGCCGCGAAGCGCAGGTGCCGGCATTCACCGCCCACGCGGTGGCGCACTGCGGCAGGGCCTCCACAAACGGCCAATGGATATGGCCGGCCAGAAACAGGTCAGCGCCGGCGGCGGTCAGCCGCTGCAGTGCGACGTCGGCGCCGTGACAGCGATTGCGCAGGTCCTGAGTCCGGTCAACCCACAGCGGCTGGTGAGTTACCACCAGCCGCAGCGCTGTCGGCGCGGCGGCGGCCAGGCGACGTTCGGCGGCGGCGATCTGGTCGGCCGAAATCTGGCCGTCGATGTGCCGCAAGCGGCGGGTGGTCTTGACGCCAACCAGATGAAACGGACCAGACTGCAGGTCGGGCGACAGCGCAGTCTGTGCAAGCCCGCGGCGATAGCGCTCGTAGGGCCACACGGCACGCATCAGCAGGTTGAATAGAGGGATGTCGTGATTGCCAGGCAAGATCAGCCGATCCGCCACCGGAAGCGCGTCCAGCCAGCGTCGGGCTCGCTGGAACTGGGCCACCGTGGCCCGCTGGGTGATGTCACCGCTGACCACCAGCACCTGCGGCTTCTGCCGCTCGACCAGGTGCTGCAACGCGGCCAACACCTCCGGCAACTCAGTGCCAAAATGCGGATCCGACACCTGCAGCAGCACACTCACTGTGGATTCGCCGCCGCGCTGTCAGGCTCCTTCACTGGCCGTGGCATCAGCAGACGCAGCGGTTCGGCAGCGACCCGGATGCGCAGCGGTGACCGCATCAGCGTGATCTCACCGTCAATCGCTACGCGCAGCCGACGCCGGGCAGACAAGCGGCTGATGGTCAGCTCGTCAAAACGGAACGTCTCACGGTGCTCACCATCGGCCCAATATCCGAGCACGCCGCGCAGCGCGAGGCCAAGCACCGCCATTCGCGACTGCGGCCGCAGGCGGATGCCGATCAGGTGACCCTGTTCAACCGCCTCGGCGTCTTCGATGCCAAGCTTTTCCAGCTGCAGCCGGTTGTTGCCGACAATCATGGACAGCAGATTCTCGTTGGTCGTGCCGTCCGGACCCCGGATGCTCAGCCGCAACCGCGGGTGCGTACCAAGCACGGTGTTGAGGCCCGCCCACAGCGCCACCAGGCGGCTGCGCCCCAGCCGCGTCTTGAATGCTTCGCGATCTTCCAGCACTCGCCGATACAGACCGACGCTGGCATTGACGAGAAACACCCGTTCGTTGACCAGACCCACCTGCACGTCGCGAATCTCGGCGTCGAGAAGGTCACGGGTCGCCGTCTCGATGTCTTCCGACAGTCGCTGGTTACGACCAAAAAAGTTGAACGTGCCCTGCGGCAGCGCGCCGAACGGCAAGCCGCTGCCCAGAACCTGCTGCACCACGGCGTTGATGGTGCCGTCGCCGCCGGCCGCGACGACCGCACCGCCTGCTTTCCGGGCGCCGTCGATGGCGCGCTGGATAGCGGCAGGTAGCTCACGCGGCCGGCGCACAAGCTGCACTTCCACGGTCCGCCCCGCCTCGCGCAGGAGTGCTTCAACGGTCTGCTGGCGCTGCACGCCCTGCTGATGACCCGAGCCAGCGTTCATCACCACGAAGAAGCTTCTGGGCGAGTCTTTGGCCTCAGGTTGCGTCGACCGTCGCGGTGACGCGGCGCCCGATCCTGACTCAGCCATGCGTTGCCACGTCCGCCGATGACGGCGCCGGACGGGATTGACCCGCAGCCGGACCGGCGTCCTCGCGCTCGCTGCCAGGGCGTTGAAGCGACGGCGCGATCTGCTTGAACATGCGCAGCGCGGTCTCCGCCACACCCAGCCACAGCGCAATGCTGACCGGCGATGCCGTGCCGAGGCCCTCGCCGGCAGCCCGATTCGCGGTCGACCGGATGCCACCCGACGAACCGCCGTTCGGTTTGCCGTGGCTGGTTCGCCCCTCGATCCAGAAGCCCAGCGCAGCGCCTCCAGCGACCAGCGCCCGCGGCGCCCATTCATGGAACACCCGTCGACGCAGCAGCGCTTCGCCGGTCAGCAGCTCGGACCGGAGCCGCTGAACGTCACTCTCGGCAATTACTACGGCGCGTTGACGGGCTGCAAGAGTCATCCGGTGGTCTCCTAGGTTTCGTGTTCAGCCCGCGTGGTTGGTGAATTCGCACGATGGGCGCGTGAGATTCATGCAACAGGCGGGTTCGGGGGGTATGCGAGCAGCGCCGCCAGCTGGCGCCGCGAGGCCGGCATTCCACAATGTCCAAGCAGCTGCCGGGCGCGGCGCGCGAACCAGATGGCCAACAGCAGCGCCAGCAAGCCGGCGACCGCCACTGCCGCCTGCCAAGGCAGACCAACAGCGAGCAGACCCGCAACCACCAGCGCCATCGTCATGATGGACGCCGATGCCAGACAGCCGGAAGCGATGATCGCGTACAGCGCCGAGCGCAGTAGCGCAGCGCCGGCCAACTCGAGTTCGCTCTCGGCCAGCCGACCGACCGCCGAGAGCGTTCCCTGAGCAGAGCGGGCAACCTGCTCCAAAGTGCCGACTTCGGCGGCCTCGCGGTCCACTGCGCGCTGCCTCAGCGACGCAGCAGACGTGACAACAGGAATCCGCTGGCTACCGCGATGCCAACTGCAGCCACCGGCCGTTCGCGCACGAACTGCTCGGAGCGTGCCAGCATCGACTCGCCCGTGCTGAGCAGGCTCTGCCACTGCTGCTGGGCGTCGGCGGCCGCCGACGAACCGGCTTCTGCGGCCTCGCGCCGCGCCGCCGCGAGATCTGGCGCCAATTCGGCATAGCCGTCCTTGAGCGCCTGGGCGGCGGCGTCGTTGGCACTGGGGATGGCGTTTACCGCCTTGCGCGCCGCTTCCTGCAGATGCTCGCCGGCGGCCTTGAGGTGCTCGCGCGTGGCTGACGGCGGCGTCGGACTGCCGTTCCCGACTGGTGCGGCGCCAACGTCGCTGACCGAGGGATTGTCTACCGAGGGATTGTTGGCTGATGGATAGACGGACATGGTTGATTCCTTCTTGGGGTGGGATGTCACGGGGGTGTTGCCAGGTTTACAGCCGGGGCGGGCGAGCACAACGCCAAGGAGCGGCGTGGCACGCCCTGAGTTCGCCGGCCTCACTGCAGTGGACTTATCCGAGCGGCCAATCTGAGCGTAGCACTGCGCTCCGCCTAGCGCGGGAGGCCCGCAAGTGCCAGCAGCGGACGGGCATCGATGACCGGGATACCTGTGGAAGCGTTGATCCCAATGGGCGTCAGCGGGGCGCGCTCAGGCGCGCGGTCGCTCGCGCAGCGCATTGCGCCCAGCGCTAGAAGTTCGTGCAGGCCGAGATCGGCAAGACACAGGGTGGCCATCGCGTACTCCCGTAATGGTGGACTCCAGAAGGCTCCCGCAAGGTCCGTGCCAATCGGCAGATTGGCGGTTTGGCACGGTGTCGCACGCTCGGTGCCGTGCATATGGCACTCTCTCGTCCCGCGCCGCCGTGCGTCCTGCACGAAACCAGAGCCCATGCCAGCCATCAGCGATCCCGCCGCCCGCGTTCTTGCCATCGACGATGACGCCGACATCCTCGGCACCTACCGCGCCATCATTGAAGCCCAAGGCATGCAGTTCGCCGCCGCCGAGACCATTGAAGTAGGGCTGCGGCTGGCCGCCAGCCGGCCGTTTGATGTCTGCCTGCTGGACCGCAACATCGGCTACGACCTCGGCACCGAAGCATTGCCTCAACTGAAGACCCAGGCGCCCAGTCTGCGCATCATCATGGCCAGCGCGCATGGCAATCTCGAAGCCGCCATGGAGGCGCTGCGCCTGGGCGTGCACGACTACCTGGTCAAACCGTTTTCGCCCGAGCAGCTGCGCATCGCGCTGGCCCGACAGATTGAGGCGCGTCGACTCTCCACCCGGGTGGAGGTGCTGGAGCGTGAAGTGGGCCAGCGCAGCGCAGCTGAGCCGCACAGCGATTCGAAGCCGATGCGCGATGCGCTGGCGATGGCCAAGCAGGTCGCCCGGACCGGCGCCAACGTGCTGCTGCTGGGTGAAAGCGGCACCGGCAAGAACGTGGTCGCCCGTGCCATCCACAGCTGGAGTCCGCGCGCCGGCAGCAACTTTGTCACGATCAATTGCCCGTCGCTTGGCGCTGAGCTGCTCGAAAACGAGCTGTTCGGGCATCGCAAAGGAGCCTTCACCGGCGCCCAGGAAAGCAGCGAGGGTCGCGTCGCGCAGGCCGATGGTGGCACGTTGTTTCTTGACGAGATTGGTGACTTTCCGCTGCCGCTGCAGCCCAAGCTGCTGCGCTTCATCCAAGACAAGGAATACGAGCGCGTCGGCGACGCGGTGACCCGCCAGGCAGACGTTCGACTGGTCACTGCGACCAATCGCAGCCTCGCCCAGATGGCTGCCGATGGCCAGTTCCGTCAGGATCTCTTCTACCGTCTCAACGTGGTCGCCATCACCCTGCCCGCGCTGCGCGAGCGGCCTGAAGACATCCTTCCGCTGGCCCGACGCTTTGTGGCGCGATTTGCCGCTGACTATGGCTGCCCCGCCCGCTCGATCTCCGCCGATGCCGAGCAGCTGCTGCAGACATACCGTTGGCCAGGCAACGTGCGCGAACTGCAGAACGTCATCGAACGCGCCGTGATACTCAGCCCCGAAGCAACCATCCAGCCGGTGGCGCTGGCGGTCGGCAGCGGCAACCAGAACCCGGTGGTAACGAGCGTGATCGCGGTCGGCTCGGAGCTCACCCTTGAGGCGCTTGAGCGCAAGCACGTCGAGGCTGTACTGACGCGCACCCAGTCTCTGGACGAGGCCGCGCGGACGCTGGGCATTGATGCCTCAACGCTGTACCGCAAGCGCAAGACCTACGGGCTGATCTGAGCGACGCTCACGGCGTGCTTGCAGCGCCGACGGATTGCATCGACTCGCAGCCCGTGCGGGGAAAGAGCTGGGGCGCGACCGCACCGGGGACCAGGGCGAGACCGCCAATGCGCAGGCCTCGTGCATGTTGCCTGAACCTCGCACTGCAGCATGGGCGTTTCGCACGACGTTGACGGCCAAACCGGCACCTTCGAGTCGGCACGGTTCTTGCTCAGCGTTTCGCAATGCTGCATCGGGCCCGACCCGCGAACAGCGCCGCAGGTTTCGGCGTGCAACACCCGTCACTGCCCACTTGGAACGCGCCCCAGCTCATGAATACCCTTGACCTGAAAATCGCCGCGCCGAATCGCCACCGCGCCACGCCCTGGCTGGTGGGCTTTGGATCAGTCGTTCTGGTGATGGCCCTGGGCGCAGCGTTTCCTCCCGGTGCGTGGTTCGAGAGCCTGATCAAGCCGACCTGGCAGCCGCCACCGTGGGTGTTTGCGCCAGTCTGGACCACCTTGTATGCGCTGATGGGGCTGAGTTTCGCTTGGCTACTGCGCTGCCCTGCAAGCCCCGCCAGAAGCCGGGCAATCGGGCTTTTCACGGCGCAGCTACTGCTCAACGCGGCCTGGACCCCATTGTTTTTCGGGCTGCACTCGCCGCTGCTGGCGCTGATCAATATCGCGCTGCTGTGGCTGGTGTTGATCGGCTGCATTTCCAGCGTGCTGCGGGTGCATGCCGCAGCCGGCTGGATCCTTCTTCCGACCTTCGCCTGGGTATCGTTTGCGCTGGTGCTCAATGGCGTGATTGTCGCCCTGAACTGATCAACCAGATTGGACTGATTGCAGAGATTCCCATGCCGCGACAGACTTGCCTGCCGGCTGGCGCAACGCGCATCCAGCCTGGTGCGGATCGTGTGCCCAGGTCCTGCCCAAGCAGCTGCCTCGCGTTTACCCTAAAGCCCTTGCGCACGGCACGTAGCCACTTCGATCCATGACCGACGCACCGCGCTCCGCCTCAACCCGCTTCCACTACGCCATGCTGCTTTTCGCCGCGTTGGCGAGCATTGCCGCAGGCATCTACAGCGCATCGACAGTGAGCCAGCTGCGGCAATCGATCACCTCGGTCACGCACACGCTGCAGGTGCAGAAGCGCATTGGCGATCTGCTCGCCGAGAATCAGGACGTCGAAACCCAAGCCCTGCGCTACCTGCTCAGCCTGCGTCCGGACTTTCTTGCCAACTATCAGCAGGCACGGCTGAATCTGGACCGGGACCTCGGCGGACTGCAGCTGATGATTGCCGACAATCCGGACCAGACCGAGAACATGAAGGTGCTGCGGAGCGCGGTGGAACAGCGCAATGACTGGTTTCGAGGTGCTATCCAGCTGTCCCAGGAGCGCGGCCTGGAGGCTATCTCCGCCCGCGTTCGCGAGGGCCACGGCGCCATCGCCCTGCGCCGGATAGGCGAGCTGGCAACGGTAATGGCACAGGAGGAGGCCCGCCTGTTGCTGCTGCGGCAGAAGGAGCTCGACAACGTCATCGTACAGACCACGGCGACTTCGCTGCTGGTGAACGTTCTGGCGCTGATCGTCGGCGGCATTGCGCTGGCGTCGCTGCGGCGCGGCGCACGCGCCAACGAGGCACGTCGGATCGCGCAGCTGCGTGCGGACCAGGCGGCACTGGCGAGTCAGGAAAAGAGCGCTTTCCTGGCCAGCATGAGCCACGAAATCCGGACGCCGATGAACGCGGTGTTCGGTTTCTCGCAGCTGCTCGCCAAGACCCGCGTCGAGCCGCAGGCGCGCGAGTACATCAAGGCCATCCAAACCAGCGGCCGCGCACTTCTGGCGCTGATCAACGACATTCTGGATCTGTCCAAGATCGAAGCCGGCAAATTGCCACTCAATCCGCAGGCCACCGACATCCGCGAGTTGGTCGATTCCACGCTGGGGGTATTCACGGAAACCGCCAGCCAGAAGCGCGTGGCCCTGCGCGCCCAGATTGCGTCGTCAGTGCCGGAAACCTTGATCATCGATCCGCACCGGATGCGTCAGGTGCTGATGAACGTCGTCTCAAACGCCGTCAAGTACAGCGACGGCGGCACGGTGAAGGTCGCGGTCAGCTGCATCACGCCCGGCCTCATCAACGCCTGTGATCTGGGCATTGACGTAAGCGACACCGGCATCGGCATCCCCGCGGAACGACAGGCTGAGCTGTTCGAGCCGTTCTACCGCGTCGGCGGCGACGCCGGCCGGCGCGAGGGCACCGGGCTCGGCCTGGCGATCGTTCGCCGACTGCTGGCCCTGATGGATGGCGAGATCAGCCTGGTGAGTGAGGCAGGAGTGGGGTCAACGTTCTCGATTACCATTCGTGGGGTGCCCATATCGCGCGACGCGGCGGATCCGCTCGACGACGACGGCCAGGAAGCAGACTTCGCCTCTCTGCGGCCCAGCCGCATCCTCATCGTCGACGACGTTATCTGGAATCGCGAACTGCTGGCAGCGTTCCTGGCCGAGGGCGAGCACCAGGTCGCGTTTGCGAACGACGGTGCGCAGGCGCTTCGGGTTGCAGCGACCTTCAAGCCGAACCTTGTGCTGATGGATCTGCGGATGCCGGTAATGGACGGCCGAGAGGCGACCCGCCGGCTGCGCGAAACGCCCGGCAACGAGGCGCTCAAGGTGATTGCAATCAGCGCGTCCAGCATGAGTCGGGACGAGCATCTGCTCGGGGTCCAGTTCGATGCCTACGTGCGCAAGCCAGTCGAGCGGGAGGTGCTGTATCAGACACTCGTCGCGCAGATTGGTCTGGGCGACAAACGGTCGCCGACATCCGCTCCTGCGGCGGATCCCGAAGCATCGAGCCGCGACGAGGTCGAGCCGGATGCGCGGCACGCCGCGATCGCCCGTCTGCAGCGCATTGTGCGCAACGAGCTGGCGGCGGCACAGGCCACTCTGCGCGTGGCAGAGGTGAAACGGCTGGCCGATGAATTGGCTGCGCTTGCGGAAAGTGGTGGACTGCCTGCCATCCGTGCCTATGCCAGTCGACTGCAGACCGCGGTGGAGCGCTTCGACGTGATGCAGATGGAAGCGCTGCTGCCACAGCTCGTTGATCTGGTTTCTGCGGCCGGGGTTGCCCCATTCGATGCCTGAGCGCGCCCCCGGGCTGACGCGCGGCGTCCTGTCGCCAGATTGGCCGCAGTGAGATCGGCCACAGTGAGATCGATTCGTCCCAGCAGTAAGCGAGCGCGTCGCGCACCGTGCGCGCGTGCACGGTTGACCTTGCAGGTTGCGGCCTGCATCGCGCGAAAAACATCCAGACGCCACTGCTCCCGCCAGCAGGAAACTTTTCAACCCATTGTTTTTAATAACTCCATGTGGCGCTGTACAGGTGTGGCACGGTCATTGCTGCAGGTCATCGCAAGCAGGTGCCGCCCGGCAACGGCCCACCCGCAGCAAGGGCGCCTGTGCCAACCGAATGGAGACCGACTCATGAACTCAGATCGCATTGCAGGAAAGTGGAAGCAGATCAAGGGCCGCCTGAAGTCCGAGTGGGCCAAGCTCACCGACGATGACCTTGCCCAGATGGAAGGCCACCGGGACTACGTGATCGGCAAAGTCCAGGAGCGCTACGGCATCGCCCGCGACGAGGCCGAAGCGCAAGTCAAGAAGTTTGAGGCGTCGCTCTGATCCATCGCCACGGCCGGCGTGGCGGAGCGTTGCCACGACGCACGCGCTTCCCCGGCATTTTTCCCGATTCCCCCTCTACCATTCCCCCTCTAACCCGGAGCACCGATATGAACAGTCAGACTTCCATCATCCGCCTTGCCCTGCTCGCCTTGGCGATCACCTTCAGCTTGTCCGCCTGCAACACCATCAAGGGCGCCGGAAAGGATATCGAAAAGACCGGCGAGGTCATCCAGGACACCGCAGAAGACGCCAAGCGCTAGGCCGCTGGCGGCGCCAGTCTGACCGCGATGTCCCGCAATTCAACCCTCTGTCGCAACCCTAAGGAACACGCAATGAACATTCAAATGAAGCACCGCCTTCTGCCGCTCGCCGCCGCTTTGACGCTGGCGCTGGGCCTGGCCGCCTGCTCAGAGTCACCGAAGGACACCGCCGCCGATGTTGCTGAAGCGCAGCGCGACCGAGCGCAAGACGTGGCCGAAGCGCAGCGCGACAAGGCTGTCGTGAACGCCGAGTCCACGGCTGACATGAAAAAGGCGGCGGCCGAATCCAACTACGAGGTGACCACTGCCGTCCTCGACGCCCAAGGCAAGCGCGACGGGGTCGCTGGAGCCGCCCGCGACGCCGGCCAGAACGTCGCGGAAACCCGCGCCGACGTGATCCGCAACAACGCCAAGGCGGCCTACGACGTGGCCATCGCCGATGCCGATGGCCTGATGAAGATTGCCCAGGAGCGCTGCGACGGGATGTCTTCCGGCGCCACGCGCGACACCTGCCAGCAGAATGCCAAGGTCGCGCACACCAACGCCGTGAGTGCTGCCGATGCAGCCCTCAAGGACGCTGAGTCTGTCGCCGCTCGATCAGACAGCTGATTTCAGCGCAGAATCAAACCGGCATGCGCCGAGCCGTCGCAGACGGCTCGGCGCCTCGGCGTTGGCAAGGCTGACGCCGGTCTGGCGAATTACGCGGACGCTGCTGCCTTCCCAGCATAAGCATCCGGCGAGCCGGCTCAGGCGCGTCGGACAGCGCTGGCAGCAGTAGAGAAGTGCGACATGAGATCTGCCGCAACCCCCGACCAATTTCCGCAGCTGCGACAGGCGGCAGCGGGCCGCAAGAACCTCTCGGAATGGTGGGCCGTGACGGACTCGAACCGTCGACCTACGGATTAAAAGTCCGCTGCTCTACCAACTGAGCTAACGGCCCAAGAGAGGCTGGTCTGCTGCGAGGTAACGTACGCTGTCTGCTCAGGGCAGCCTGCGCCAGCACCTGTGAAGCGCGCGACGCGGCAGGGCGGGTCGCGCAGTGTAGACACCACACCCGCCTTGGACAAGCGATGTGACTCACGCGTAGCGCGTCGGGTCAGCCACGCCGGCACCATGGAAGCCTTCCGCACGCAGCCGACAGGCATCGCAGTGGCCGCAGGCGCGGCCGTGTTCATCGGCGCGATAGCAGGAGACCGTCTGCGAGAAGTCGACGCCAAGCCGCAGGCCCTCACGCACGATGTCGGCCTTGCTCATTGCGATCAGCGGCGCATGGACGCGCAGCGCTTGGCCCTCGACCGCCGCTTTGGTAGCGACATTGGCAAGCCGCTCGAAGGCCTCGATGAACGCCGGCCGGCAGTCCGGGTAGCCCGAATAGTCCACCGCATTGACGCCGCAGAACAGGTCCGCAGCGCCCAGCACTTCGGCCCAGCCGAGCGCCACTGAGAGCATGATGGTGTTGCGCGCTGGCACATAGGTGACGGGAATCCCCGCTCCGCCATGGTCAGGCACATCGATGTCGTCGGTGAGCGCCGAACCACCGATGTGCCGAAGATCGACGTTGACGACCTTGTGTGAGGCCGCCCGCATGGAGACGGCGAGCCGCCCGGCGGCCACCAGCTCGGAGGTGTGCCGCTGGCCGTAGGCCACGCTCAGCGCATGACAGCGCAGGCCGCGCTCGCTGGCGATGGCCAGCACAACGGCGGAGTCCATGCCGCCAGAGAGCAGCACAACCGCGTTGGCGGACGCTGTCGGGATCATCGGCCGGGCTCTCTCAACGGCCTGGAGTCTCGCCCCATAGCTGCTTGTGCAGCTGGGTCTGGAAACGCACCGGAAGCCGCTCGGCAAGTATCCATTCGGCCAGATCAGCCGGGTTCATCTGACCGTGACTGGGTGAGAAGAGCACGTCACAGGCCGCCGACAGCGCGCGGCTGTGGACGACATCGCGCGACCATTCGAAGTCGGCGCGGTCACAGATCACGAACTTCAGCTGGTCGGCATCACGCAGGCGATCAAGGTTCTCCCAGCGATTGCGAAGCACTTCGCCAGAACCGGGCGTCTTGATGTCGATCACGCGCTGAACCCTGGGGTCGACCTCGGCAACGTCGAGCGCGCCGGAAGTTTCCAGTGAGACGGTATAGCCGGCATCGCACAGCCGCTGCAGCAGACTCAGGCAGCGCCGCTGCGCCAGTGGCTCGCCGCCGGTGACACAGACATGGCGCACTCCGAACTCGCCGACCCGATCAAGGATCGCGTCGATCTCCCACCAGTCCCCGCCGTGAAATGCATAGGCCGTGTCGCAGTAGCCGCAGCGCAGCGGGCAACCGGTCAGTCGGACGAACACGGTCGGCCAGCCGACGCTGCGCGACTCGCCCTGCAGCGACAGGAAAATCTCGGTGAGCTTCAGCCGCTCTGCCGCAGTGGCCTGAGCGGATTCGGACGAGAAAGCAGCGACAGACATGACGTGGTGGGCCGGAGCGTCAGAGCGCAGCGGGCCGCGAGGCCCGCCGTCCGATCAGTTGCGGCCTTCCAGCCGCAGCGCGCGCAGGCGACCCTGGGCCAGTCGTGCAACGGTGCTGTCAGGATAGCGCTGCAGCACCTGGTTGAGCGTTTCCTCGGCATCATTCCACTGGCGCAGCTCATAGTGGCAATAGCCGACCTTGAGCAACGCATCCGGCGCCTTGGCGCTGTCAGGGAAGCTGCTCAGCAACTGCCGGAAGGCGTCCAGCGCAATCTGGTAGTTCTGCGTCACGTAGTAGCTCTCACCCAGCCAGTACCAGGCATTCGGCGCGTAGCTGCCGTTCGGGTAACTGGCAAGGAAGGTCTGGAAGCGCCTTGCCGATTCGGCATAGCGGCCTTCCTTCAACGCATCGAAAGCGGAGTCGTACAGCGGTCGCTCGCCGACGGGGTCTGCGGCCTGCTCGATCGCGGCAGCATCGACACTGTCAAGCGGCTGCGTTCCTCCGAAGCCCTCGACAGGCGCTCGCACGTCGGGCGCCTCCATCGCGGTCGCGGGTGAAACGGATTGAAACGTGTTGTCGGGTGCCGCAGCCGCTTGCTCGTCCGGTCGGAGACCAGCGTCCATCGACGGGTCGGCGGAAGGTCCGCCCAAAACTGTGGCGCCGCCGCCTTCCAGGCGAGCAAGCCGCGAATCAAGATCGATGTACTGGTCGCGGCCACGCTTCTTCAGCGATTCAAGCTCAAAACCCTGCTGCTCGATCAATCCGCGCAGCGACTGGATCTCGGCCTGCAGGTCGGAAATCTGGTTGAGCAGCTGCAGATTCTGGTCTGCTGCGGGCGCCTTGGACTGCACTTGCTCAAGCCGCTCCACGCGCTCGGCCAGACTCAGCCGACCTTGCGCGTGGACCGGAAATACCGCGGCGGCCACGAGGGCCGCCGCGGTGAGTCGCACTACCAGCGTCGATGCGCGCATCAGCGAGCGGTGTAGACAATCTCGACGCGACGGTTCTTCGACCAGCAGCCGTCCATTGAATCGTTGCAGGTCGGGCGCTCTTCGCCGTAGCTGACCACGGACAGCTGGCTGGCCGCGCCGCCGTTGCCGATCAGCGCCGAGTTGACCGCGTTGCCGCGACGCTCACCCAGGCCGATGTTGTACTCGCGGCTGCCGCGCTCGTCGGCGTGGCCTTCCAGCGTGATGCGGGCCGACGGTTGGTCGCGCAGGTACTTGGCGTGGCAGCTCATCTGGGCCGAGAACTCGGAGCGGATGTTGGCCTGGTCGTAGTCGAAGTAGACAACGCGCTGGCGCAGGCAGCTGTCGGTGTCGAGGTCGCCCGCGGTGAAACGGCCGTCGGTCGGCGTCGGGGTGGTCTGGGCGGTCGGCGGCCTCGAGGTCGGATCGGGCTCGACCGGCTTGACTTTCTTGGTGCAGGCGGCCATCGAAGCGCACAGGGCAACGGCGAGCAGGATACGGGTGGTGTTGTTCATCTGGTTCTACCTATCAGTAACGGGGAAGTGTCGGGGCTTGGATCTTGAGAATCATTAAGTACGTGTTGAAGCGTTCTACGATCGTGCTGCTTATCCATAACGCCAATCAGCGCTGACGGAAGGGTGACCAGGCGGGTTCCCGCACGTCACCATCTGCCAGCACCAGCCGCTGCCGCACGCGTCCATCGGCGGAAACGGCATATAGCACGCCACGCTTACCCTCGCGGGAGGCGTAGAGCACCATGCTGCCGTTGGGCGCAAAGCTCGGCGACTCGTCCAGATTGCCCGGCGACAAAACCGACACCTGACCGGGCTCGCCAAAAGACCTGTCAAAAACCGCTATACGATATACGTTCCCGCCCCCTTGCGCCACTGCAAACTTCTTGCCGTCACAGCAGACGGTGACGCGGGCGTTGTATTCGCCCTGCGACGTGACCCGCTGGGCCTCGCCGCCGGCGGCAGAAACACGATAGATCTGCGGCTTGCCGGAGCGGTCCGACGTGAACAGGATGTCGCGGCCATCGGGGGTCCAGGTCGGCTCGGTGTCGATGCCCCAGTGGCGAGTGATCTGGGTCAGCTCGCGGCTGCCGAGGTCCATGATGTGGATCTCCGGATTGCCGCTGCGTGACAGAGTCAGTGCGAGCCGACTGCCATCCGGCGAGAACGACGGCGCGCCGTTGATGCCGCGAAAGCTGGCGACCGCTTCGCGAGCGCCGGTGGTGATTTCCTGGATGTAGATCGACGAGTTGCCGCGCTCAAAGCTGACGTAAGCCAGCCTGCGGCCATCCGGGCTCCAGGACGGCGACAGCAGAGGCTCGCGCGAGCGCACCACCACCTGCGGGTTGTGGCCATCGGAATCCGCCACCATCAGCGCGTACTGGGTGTTCTGGCCCAGGCCGGTAGCGGTGACGTAGGCAATGCGGGTCCAGAACGCGCCGCGGATGCCAAGGATTTTCTCGTAAATCTGGTCGGCCATCTGATGCGCCACGTCGCGCAGATTGCCGGCCCGGCCCATCAGGGCGAGACGCAGCAGCGGCTCCTGCTTGGCAACGTCGAGCAGTTCGAACTCGACCCGATAGCCGCCCTCGGAGGCGTCAAGCACCCGCCCAACCACCAGGAAATCCTGTCGCAGCAGCCGCCAGGTCGAGAAGTTGACGTCGGCCAGGCGCTGCGGCCGCTCGATGACGTCAGCCTCCGACAGCGCGCGAAACGCGCCGGAGCGGTTCAGGTCACCGCGCACGACGGCGGCGATGTCGGTTTCCGGCAGCGCGCCAACGCCGGTGTAGTCCATCGGCACCACGGCGATGGGCAGGGCCGAGGCGCTGCCCTCGCTGATGGTGATTTCAAGACCCTGGGCGTCGGCATTGGTCGCCGCCGCCAACGCCGAGCACACAAGAATCACGCAAGCCAGGAATCGCATCATCGGATTATTCACCGTCGTATCGGAAGTTGAGGCGCAGTTCGCGTTGGAAAACGGACTCGTAGCCGCGGTAGGGCAATGGCTGCGCCTTGAGAGCCGCCGCCTCGATCGAGCGTCGCGTCAGGTCGTCAGCATTGCAGGGCGTGCTGACCGATACCTGAATGACCTCGCCGCCGGGGATCTGGACGATCCGCAGCGAGCAGCGGATGCCGGGGCGCGCCGAATCCGGCCGCAGCCAGTTCTGGGTCACCGCCTGCTGGATGGCTAGCTGATAGCGACCCAGCAGGCTGTCATCGCGCCCGTTGTTGCCCAGCTGCGTAGCGGGTGGCGCATCAACAGCGGCGGCAGGCGCGGTGGGACGCTCGCGGTCGGCCAGCTGCTTGAGCTTTTCCTCCTCGATCCGGCGTGCGCGCTGCGCCACGTCGAGCTTCCGGCGGATCTCGGCCAGCTCCTTCTCGCGCGCTTCCTGCTGCTGCGCGAGCCGCTCGCGCTGCTCGGCTTCCTCGCGCTGCTTCTGCGCATCCAGTTCGATCTGCTGCTGCCGGCGACGCTCGCGATCTTCCTGCTGCGCCTTTTCCTGCGCCTGCTGCAGAGCCAGCTGCGCGGCGCGCTCGGTCTCGCGGGGTTCGGGCCGTGGCGGCGGCGCCTGCGGGGTTGGCTGCGGCGGCGTTTGAGCCTGCTGCGGCGCTGGCGCTGGCTTTGGTTGCGGTGGCGGCGCGGCAGCAGGAACGGGCGGCGTCGGCTGCGCCGGTGCCGCCGGCTTGAAGTTGGCCGGCGCGCTCATCAGCACCGCCTCCATCGGGCTGCCGGCCACCGACAGCGGCACCTGCGTCGGGCTGAGCAGCATCCCGGCGAAAATCACCGCCACGATCAGAAGGTGGACGCCGATCGAGAGTGCCAGCGCCCGGGCGTTGTCGGTAGGGCGTTCCATCGGCCAGCGGTCAGCGACCCTTGACGGCAGCAGCCGGCGCGCTCATCAGGCCGACCTTGGTGACACCCGCCGCCTGCAGAATCACCATGCCCTGATAGATCGTGCCGTAGTCAACCCGGTGGTCGCCGGCGATCATGACCGCCACTTCCGGGTTGGCGCGGGCGAACGCGGCAACCTTCAGCTGCAGCGTCTCGGCATCGATCTCCTCTGCCGCGGCGCCCTGCAGCGTCAGGTAATAGCGACCGTCCTGGGTCACCTCGACGATCACCGGGTCCTTTTGCTGCTCAACCGGTTTGGCGTTGGACTGCGGCAGCTCGATGTCGACACCCAGGTTCAGCAACGGCGCGGTGACCATGAAAATGATCAACAGCACGAGCATCACGTCGATGTACGGAACGACGTTGATCTCGGCCTTGAGCTTGCGGTGCCGGCGCTGACGGCCGGAAAACGAGGCGGACATGGACGCTCCTAACGCGGCGGCAGGCGACGTGGGGTCATGCGCACGGACTCAGTGCTCATCGGCGTGCGACTGGCGCTGCAGGATCGAACTGAACTCTTCTCCAAACGCCTCGTAGCGCACGTTCAGCCGCTCGACCCGGGTCGAGTAGCGGTTGAAGGCGACCACTGCCGGAATGGCGGCGAACAGGCCCATCGCGGTCGCAATCAGCGCTTCGGAGATGCCCGGCGCGACCGTTGCGATGGTCGCCTCCTTGACGTTGGAGAGGCTGTGGAAGCTGATCATGATTCCCCACACCGTGCCCAGCAGCCCGACATACGGGCTGATCGAACCGACCGTGGCGAGAAACTCAAGGTTGTGTTCGAGCGTGTCGACCTCGCGCGACAGCTGCGCGCGCATGGCCCGCTGCGCGCCCTCAAGCTGGGTCCGGGCGTCGATCGCCTTCTTCTGGCGCAGCCGCGCGAACTCGCGGAAGCCGGCTTCGAACACCGCTTCCAGGCCTTCGACCTGACGGTCCTTCTGGGTCGCATCGCGAAACAGGCTGGAGAGATCCGCACCGGACCAGAAGCGCTCCTCGAAGGCGTTTGCTTCTTTGGACGCAGCATCCAGCCCCTGCTTCTTGCGAAAAATGATCATCCAGGAAGCGATCGACGCCAGCACCAGGATCAGCATGACCGCCTGCACCGGAATGCTCGCATGCAGCATCAGGTGGACCAGGTCGAGGCCCTCGCTGCTGACCACCAGTGCCGCAGCAGGGACTTCTTCCGGCAGTGCCGGAATCGCGTCCTGCGCCGCCGCCAGCAGCGGGGACAGGGTCAGCACCGCCCCGGCAAGGGCGCGACGCAGCAGAAAGTACTCGGACATCGACATCACTCCGCAGAAAGTTTGTTGCGTGTTGTTTGGCAAACGGGCCGCAGCATTGCGGCCAGTTCGGAGGGAATCGGCGCTGGCCGGAAATCGCTGCCGCGCAGACACACCGCACGAATTCTGGCCCGCAGCAGCAGCGTCGCATCGGCCGGCCGGATCAGCTGCTGCGCAAACAGCAGACTGGCCCCACGCAGCTCGATCAGCTCGACGCTGGCCTGCAGCTCATCGTCGAGCCGCGCCGGTGAGAGAAAATCAAGCTGCGCCGAGCTGACCGCGAAAATGCGATCCGCCTGCCGTTTGAGTTCGCTTTGCACCACGCCCAGTCCCCGCAGCCACTCGCTGCGGGCGCGCTCGATCAAGCGCAGGTAGCTGGCGTGGTAAACCACCCCGCCGGCGTCGGTATCTTCCCAGTACACGCGTAGCGGCCAGCTGAACGCGAGCGGATCGCTCATCCGTCAGCACCCTCATCGAACAGGTCGCCTGGTCTTCCCGCCGGCGCCTTGAGCCCCAGATGTCGATAGGCCTTGGCCGACGCCATGCGGCCTCGGGCGGTGCGAATCAGATACCCCTGCTGGATCAGATACGGCTCGATGACGTCTTCCAGCGTGCCGCGCTCCTCCGACAGTCCGGCGGCCAGTGACTCCACGCCCACCGGCCCGCCGTCGAAGTTCTCGATGATCGTTCGCAGCAGCCGGCGATCAAGCTCGTCAAACCCTTCGGGGTCGACTTTGAGCATGCGCATCGCGGCCTCGGCTGCGGCACTGGTGATGCGGCCGTCGCCGCGCACCTGGGCATAGTCACGGGCGCGCCGCAGCAGGCGGTTGGCGATGCGCGGCGTACCGCGCGAACGCTTGGCGATCTCGGCCGAACCTTCGGCCTCGCACGGGATGCCAAAGATCTGCGCCGAACGCTGGACGATCCGGGTCAGCTCGGCAGGCGTGTAGAACTGCAGCCGCTGGACAATGCCGAAGCGATCCCGCAGCGGACCGGTCAGCAGGCCGGCGCGAGTGGTGGCGCCGATCAGGGTGAACGGCGGCAGGTCGAGCTTGATCGAGCGGGCGGCAGGGCCTTCGCCGATCATGATGTCGATCTGGTAGTCCTCCATCGCCGGATACAGGACCTCCTCGACCACCGGCGACAGCCGATGAATCTCATCCACGAACAGCACGTCGTGCGGCTGCAGGTTGGTCAACAGCGCGGCCAGGTCACCGGCGCGTTCGATCACCGGCCCGGAGGTCTGCCGCAGCTGCACGCCCATCTCGTTGGCGATGACGTGGGCCAGCGTGGTCTTGCCCAGACCGGGCGGACCAAAGATCAGCACATGGTCAAGCGCATCGCCACGGCGCCTAGCCGCCTCGATGAAGATTTTCATCTGCTCGCGCACCGCTTCCTGGCCGAGATACTCGTCCAGCCGCTTGGGCCGGATGCTGGCTTCGAGCGCCTCGTCCTCGCTGCTGGCCGCGCCGGTGATGACCCGATCCTTCACTGCCGCAGCGCCGACCGCAGCGCCTTGCGGATGATCGCCTCGGCGGTGTCACCTTCCGCAGCAGCCTGCGCCACCATGCGGGCGATCTCGACCGGTTTGTAACCCAGCGCCTGCAGCGCGACGCTGGCTTCAGACACCGGGTCGGTCGGCACCGGCGCGCCCCCGACCCGGCCCAGGCTGCTGCTGCCGCCGGCAACCCGGTCGCGCAGCTCGACGACGATGCGCTCGGCGGTCTTCTTGCCGATCCCCGGCACCCGCGTCAGCGCCGCGACATCGGCGGCCTGGACCAGCTTGGCGAAGGCATCCACGCTCACCCCCGACAGCACGGCCAGCGCGATCTTGGCGCCGATACCGGTGACTTTCTGCAGATCGCGGAACAGCCTCCGCTCAGCCTCGTGCAGGAAGCCGTAAAGCGCAACGCTGTCCTCCTTGACCGCATGGTGAGTGAACAGGGTGACTTCGCGACCGATCTCCGGCAGGTCGTAGATCGTGCTCATCGGCGCTTCCAGCTCATAGCCGACGCCGCCGACGTCGATCATCAGTCCCGGCGGCTGCTTGTAGACCAGGATGCCCTTCAGCCGGCCAATCATCGGCGGCCACCCCGGCCCGAACGCCGCCGCAGCAGCACTGACGCGGCCACTCCGGTGCGCTCCGCCAGCGTGCGCGAGTGTGCATGGGTGATCGCCACCGCCAGCGCATCCGCCGCATCGGCCTGCAGCGCCCCGCTGAGCCCGAGCAGCACGCCCACCATATGCTGGACCTGCGCCTTGTCGGCGATGCCGCGGCCGACCACCGCATTCTTTACCTGCATCGGCGAGTACTCGTGCAGCGGCAGGTCGCGCTGCACCACGGCACAGATCGCCGCACCGCGGGCCTGGCCGAGCTTGAGCGCGGAATCGGCATTCTTTGCCATGAACACCCGCTCCACCGCCACCTCATCCGGCCGGAAGCGGTCAATCAGCCCGCCGACGCCCTCCAGAATGGCCTTCAGCCGGCGCGGAAAGTCTTCGGCGCCAGCCACCAGCAGCGCCTCGTGATGCACGTGTCGACAGTTGCCGGTGGCGTCGGCGTCGACCACGCCGACGCCGGTACGCTGGCTGCCGGGATCGATGCCGAGGATGCGCGTCGAACCGGCAATCGGGACTCGCAGCTCGGCTCTGGGGATCATGACTGCACGCGGTCCTGAACGCCGTCGGCCGCTGCGCGTTGGGCGCAGATGTCGTTCAAATCAGTGCCGGGATTCGAACGCGTCGCGAGCGGACCTCGCCGAAAATTGCGATCTGCGCGGTTCGTCTGATCGCCACTAGTCTGCGCGATGGTGGCCCACTTGCTGTGTCCTGCCATGGGTCCGATGGTGACTCGATGTGCTGCCGGATATTAGCACGGCACCCCAACGTGACTGCGGTCACGCGCCGCGATCAAACCGTCCATGGCGCAGGAAAAATGCGCACTGCGCGGCCGCCTGCGCCGAGACCAGCAGTCCGCTGTGGCTGGCATCCACGCACACATGGTCGGTCAAGCCGGCAACGCGGGTTTCATGGACGGCCACGGTGCCGTCATGTTGGCCTTCGATAGGCGCGACCCAGCGACCCAGGCCGCGCCCACGGGTACCCGCAACCACCCCAACATCGCGGTTTGTCGGCACTGCAACGCCGCGCTTGAGCAACTCGACACTGCGCCCGACCAGAACACCCAGTCCGCGTGCCTGCAGGCTGGCAGCGGACCCGCTGCCAGCGATCGGTGAACCCAGACAGACCACCCGCCCCGGCGGCAGGTCGGTGATGTAGGCGTGCAGTGCCAGCGCAGTGACGCCACCCAGACTGTGCCCGACCAGATGCACCGGCCCAGGGCCGCTGCTGGCAACCCAGCGCGCGAGGCGCTGCAACGAGGCCTCTGGCCGCGACCACAGCGTCGCGTAGGGAAAACACTGCACGCCAAAACCGGCCTGGCGCAGCCGCCGCGCCAGCAGCCACAGCGCCGGGCGGCGCATCCACAGACCGTGCAGCAACAGCACATTTTCCTGCATCACCGGGCCTCGGGCTAAGCGAATTCAGGCTTTCGGCACCACCCGCACATGCAGCTCGGCCAGCTGCGCGTCGGCAATCGGCGATGGTGCGCCGGTCATCAGGCATTGCGCGGTGGTCGTCTTGGGGAACGCAATGACGTCGCGGATGGAGTCGGTGCCGGCCATCAGCGCCGCAATCCGATCAATCCCAAAGGCAATGCCACCATGCGGCGGCGCGCCGTGACGCAGGGCATCCAGAAGAAATCCGAACTTGGCCTCGGCCTCCTCGGCGCCAATGCCAAGCAGATCAAACACTGCGCTCTGCATGTCCGGCCGATGGATGCGGATCGAGCCGCCACCAATCTCGTTGCCGTTCAGCACCATGTCGTAGCCGCGTGAAACCGCGCTGTGGGCGTTGGCCTTGAGGTCGGCAATGTCATCAACCGCAGGCGCGGTGAACGGGTGATGCAGGGCGACGAAGCGGCCCGCCTCCGCGTCCCACTCGAACATCGGAAAGTCGATGACCCACAGCGGTCGCCAGCTGTTCTCGATCAGCCCCAGATCCTTGCCGACCTTCAGCCGCAGCGCGCCCATGTAGTCACACACGGCCGTGTACGGTCCTGCTCCAAACAGCAGCAGATCTCCCGACTGTGCGCCGGCCGCTGCCAGCAGCGCCGCCAGCGCAGGGTCGTCGAAGAACTTGCTGATCGGCGAATTGATGCCCTCCCGGCCTTTGCCAATGTCGTCAACCTTGATCCAGGCCAGGCCCTTGGCGCCAAAGCGGGCGGCATACGCGCCGAGGTCATCAATCTGTTTGCGCGACCAGCTCGAGGCCATCGGCAAGCGCAGGCCCGCGATCCGTCCATCGGCGCTGTCGGCCCAGTCAGCAAAGACCTTGAAGCCGCAGCCGCGAACCGCGTCCGCCACATCCACCAGCTCCAGTGGATTCCGCAGGTCCGGCTTGTCGGATCCAAACCGGCGCATCGCCTCGGCGTAGGTCAGGCGCGGAAACGGCTGATCCAGCGCCACCTCCATCACGTCGCGGAACACGTCGCGGATCAAGCCCTCGACGCAGTCCTGCACGGCGCGTTCGTCAACCCAGGCAAACTCCATGTCGAGCTGGGTGAACTCGAGCTGGCGATCGGCCCGCAGCGCTTCGTCGCGGAAGCAGCGCGCAATCTGGTAGTAGCGATCAAAGCCGGCCACCATGAGGATCTGCTTGAACAGCTGCGGCGACTGCGGCAGCGCGTAGAACTCACCGGGATGCAGGCGCGCCGGCACCAGAAAGTCGCGCGCACCTTCCGGCGTCGCCTTGGTCAGGATTGGGGTTTCGATGTCCTGGAAGTCGCGCGCGTCCAGCCATCGGCGCAGCGCCTGGACCAGGCGGATGCGGATGCGCATGGCGCGCTGCATCTCGGGCCGCCGCAGGTCCAGGTAGCGATACTTCAGGCGCACCTCTTCGCCCGGCGTCTCGTGAAAATGGTAAGGCAGGTTCTGCGCGCGATTGACGATCTCGATGTGCTCGGCGCGCACTTCGACGCTGCCGCTTTTCAGACGGGAGTTGACGCTGTGCCGGGCCCGCACCACGCCGGTGATGCGCAGGCAGTCCTCATATCCGACCCGGGCGGCGGCCGCGAACGCCGGGTGATCCGGCTCTGCCACCACCTGCACTATGCCTTCGTGGTCACGCAGGTCGATGAAGCACACGCCGCCAAGGTTCCGGGCCACGTCGGCCCAGCCGCACAGGGTGACCGTCTGGCCAATGAGGGCGTCATTCACGAGGCCGCAAAAATGGGTACGCATGGCAACTCCACAGGCCGACAGCGGCCGCAAAAGCCGACTAGTGTAGGGCGCAGCGATGCCCAGCGGGCTGACCGGCCCCTGACCAGCAGGACTCGCGCCTCGCGCTTGCATTCCATTCAGGCGCCGGGCGTAATGCTTGCCGAACTGCTCGCCGACGGACCCGCCATGAACAAACTGTTATTCGCGCTGCTGTCGCTGCTGCTGCTGGGAACGCTGCTGCCGCCCGAAATCGCCAGTGCGCAGGCGGGGCAGAAAGCCTACGCGCCAGAGGATTTGCGCCGGCTGAGCGTGCCTGATCGCATCCGGGTTCTGGAGCTTGAGTATTCCGAGCAGTCGCGGGGTCGCCGGCTGCCGGACGACCAGCTCGATTTCTATCTCGACCAGATCGACTCCGGATGGAGCTTCAGCCGGATCAAACAGGACATCGCCGAGTCGCTCCGCGGCACTGCCTGGGCGCCGCCCAGCTCCGGCTGGCAGGCAAGCGAAGTGATCTGCTCCAGCGAGCGCGGCCGGCTGACCGAATGCCGCACGCCGTTCAGTGGGCCAGCCGTGCTCAGCCAGCAGATTTCCGATTCGGCCTGTATCGAAGGACAGAGCTGGGGCCAGCGGCGCGGAATCATCTGGGTCGACCGCGGCTGCCGCGGGCGCTTCCGCGTGGATCAGCGCTGGGGTAGCGGCGGTTACACGGGCGGCAATCCGCAGGCCGGATCGATCACCTGCGAAAGCCGCGAGGGGCGGGTGCGTCGCTGCGCCAACAACTTCCGCAATGACGCCGAGCTGATCGAGCAGTTTTCCAACGCGCCATGCATCCGCGGTCAAACCTGGGACGCCCAGCCGGGCGAAGTATGGGTGTCGCGCGGTTGCCGGGCACGCTTCGTCGAGGGCCGCGGCCGAGGTGGCGATTGGTCCGGCGGCGGCTTCGTTGGCAGCGGCTACTCGGTCACCTGCGAAAGCCAGGACGGCCGACGCCGGGCCTGTGCCTGGACAGATCGCGGTCGCCCGCAGCTCATCGAACAGCTGTCACGCACCAGCTGCATCGAAGGACGCACGTGGGGCTACGACCGCAGCGGTCTCTGGGTCGATCAAGGCTGTCGCGGTCGCTTTGGCAGCCGTTGACGGAGGTCGCTCCGACGTGACCGGCTGACCGGCTCGGCCGGTCGGTTCGGCCGGACCAACAGTCTGCACGCCTGAATGCCCCGCGCGCCCGCTGTGCGGCGAACGGGCGACGCTGATCGCGGTCGTTGAACGACTCGGGTCAGGCGTGTCCGGGCTACTTGTGGCCCCACGGAACCGGCGGCGTCTCGACCTGCGTGGTGAGATCGAACTCGACCCGAAACAGGCGGCCGGGACGGGCCAGCTCGTAGACAAAGCGCTGCCCCGGCTCGATCTCCATCGCCCACACGTTGGTGGTGGAGACGCTGCGGCCCTCGCGCTCGAACAGCTCGATGGAAAAGGCATCGACCGGAAACTCCTGCCGCTGGGCGGTTCCCGCGCTGGCGGTGTCGCCGCCGTACATCGTGGTCGCGTCGTCGGTACCATCCTCGTGCCGATGATCGTGCTTCAGCCGCAGGCCCTCAGACGTGCGGGTCAGCGCCCACGTGCGTGAGTGGTCATCGCCAACGTGGAAGGGAATCTTGATTTCGCCCTCGCCGCACTCGCGCACGTGCATGACCAGCGGTTTGCCGATGAACGGATCCGCCGGATCCGCCGGCTCATTGGCTACGATCCGACCGGCGAACGACTGCCAGCAGTGGCGCGCGATGCCCGCCATGAATTCATCGGCCGGCTGCACGGCGGCGGCCGCCGACGGCGTATCGACGGCCGCTGCCGAGTTGACGCTCGCCGCCTGCGTTGCCGGTGCATCGGATGGCTGTGATCCGCAACCGGCAAGCAGAAGTGCGCTGGTCAGCAGACTCAGTGTCGCGGGAATCGTCTTCATCGTGGGCTCCAGGTCAGTCTGAGGGGTTGGCGACAGCAGGCCTGCCGCAGACGGGTGTTGGCTAGCCCGCATGATTCATGAATTCGCGCGATGATCGCGCAGGATCGTGTTCGCACAAGGGACTACCGAAGGAGCGTCGTAGCGGGCCATCCCACCGCCTGAGGTGGATCCTTGTGCGGACAAGAGACAAGCGCGGGCGTGTGAGATTCATGAACTAGGCGGGCTACGTCGAAGCAGGCGTTGCCGGCGGACTGGACGCCGGCGGCGTCACGGACGCCGCGGGCTTGCTGTCGGTTACGGAGGCGGGCTTGGCGTCCGGCTTGGCGTCGGATTTGGCGTCTGACTTGTCACCGCCTGCCGCCTCCGTCTTGGCGGGCTCGGCACCCTCGGCAAGATTGCGCTTCTTGTCGCCATCTTTCTTGAAATCGGTTTCATACCAGCCGCTACCGGCGAGACGGAACGAAGGCGCCGTCAACTGTCGACGCAGGGCAGTGGCGCCGCATGCCGGACACTCGGTGGGATCGGGATCAGCGAGCTTTTGCAGGCGGTCGTAGCGGTGCCCGCAGGAGTCGCACTCGAATCCGTAGATCGGCATAAACGTGAACCACCTGCATGACCCGCCGGGTCGGACCTTCGCATATTGTTGCGCAGGGACGCTGATTCAAGTGCCGCAGTCCATCGTCCGACCTCGACTTGGCCCGCGTCAGGCGCTGACCGAGGTCTCCAGCGACTCACTGACCTGCAGCCACTGCCATTCGAGCGTCTCCTGCTCGCGGCGCAGTCCGGCTTGCCGCTGCACCAGCACAGCGGCGTCGTTGCCGGCCTTCACGTACACGTCCGGATCGGCGAGCTGCGATTCGATCTGCTTCAGGTCACGGGAAATCGCGCCAAGCTGCTGCTCGATCGACTTCAGCTTGTTGCGCAGCGGCCGCTCACGCTCGCGCTGCTCGGCCGCCAGTCGGCGCCGATCCTTGTTGTTGCTGACCTCGACCGGACGCGCGCTGGCCGTCGGGTCGACCGCGGTCTCGCCGTTGCTGCGGTCGCGCCGGCGCAGCCAGTTGGCGTAGTCGTCGAGGTCGCCGTCGAACGCCTGCACGTTCCCCTCGGCAACGCGCCAGAACCGGTCACAGCACATGCCAATCAGGTGGCGGTCGTGACTGACCAGCACCAGCGCGCCGTTGAAATCCGCCAGGGCCTCGGCCAGCGCCTCGCGCATTTCCATGTCCAGATGGTTGGTCGGTTCGTCGAGCAGCAGCAGGTTTGGCTGCGTCCAGGCGATCAGCGCCAGCGCCAGCCGCGCGCGCTCGCCACCGGAGAAGTCATCGACCACTTCGTAGGCGCGGTCGCCGACAAAGTTCCAGCGGCCCAGAAAGTTGCGCAAGGCCTGCTCCGCCACGCCTGGCGCAATCCGCGCCAGGTGCTGCAGCGGCGTGTGCCCCGCCTGCAGCGCCTCGACCGTGTGCTGGGCAAAGTAGCCAACCTTGACGCCCGGATGCAGCTTGCGCTCGCCGGCCATTACGGCCAGCTCGCCGACAATGGTCTTGACCAGCGTCGACTTGCCGGCACCGTTGGGGCCGAGCAACGCGACCCGGTCACCGGGCTCGAGGCCGAACCGAACGTCGCGCAGAATGGTGACGCTGGTCTTCTGCGCAGCGCCGGCCGGATAGCCGCAGTCCACCTCATCCAGCCGCAGCAGCGGACTGGGCAGATGCTCCGGTGTCGGAAACGCAAACCGGAACGGCGACTCGGCCCGCACCGCCTCGGTGCCGGCCAGCTTCTCCAGTCGCTTGACCCGTGACTGCGCCTGTTTCGCCTTGCTGGCCTTGGCCTTGAAGCGATCAATGAAGCTCTGCAGATGGGCGCGCACCGCCTGCTCCCGCTCATGGCTGATCTGCTGCTGGCGCAGCTGCTCGGCACGCTGCCGCTCGAACGAGGTGTAGTCACCGCTGTAGAGCTTCACCCGGCCCTCGTGCAGATGGGCGACGTGGGTGCAGACGCCGTCGAGAAACTCGCGGTCATGCGAGATCATCAGCAACGTGCCGGTGTAGCGCAGCAGCCACTGCTCGAGCCACAGCACGGCGTCGAGATCGAGATGATTGGTGGGCTCATCGAGCAGCAGCAGGTCGCTCGGCATCATCAAGGCACGCGCCAGGTTCAGGCGCACCCGCCAGCCGCCCGAGAAGCTGGCAATCGGGCGCTCATGGGTGTCGGCCGAGAACCCCAGCCCGTGCATCAGCTTGCCGGCGCGGGCGCGGGCGTCATAGCCGCGCAGGGCCTCGATTTTGAGATGCGCTTCGGCCACCGCTTCGTGGTCGTCTGCGGCCGCCGCCGCGGCCTCTTCACGCAGCGCGGCCCAGACCTCAACGTCGCCGCCCAGCACATGCTCGACGGCGGGGTCGGCCAGCGCCGGAGTTTCCTGGGCGACGCTGGCAATGCGCAGCCGCGACGGCAGCTCGATCTGGCCGGCGTCGACCTCCAGCTCGCCCATCAAGGCGGCGAACAGGCTGGTCTTGCCGCAGCCGTTGCGACCGACAACGCCAACCCGCCAGCCATCGTGCAGGGCGAGGTCAACGTCGGACAAAAGCAGCCGTTCGCCCCGGCGCAGGGCAACATTCTTGAGAGCGATCATGCCGCCAGTGTAAGAGGCGAGGCACCATGCAACCAAACTGCCTGCTATCTTGCGCGACTGACTCCCGTCGACCGCCCGCATGTCCAGCGAAACCGCCCTGCCCCAGCTGAGCCCCACCGAAGCACGCATTCTCGGCAGCCTGATCGAAAAGGAAGCCACCACTCCCGAGCAATACCCGCTGACCCAGAACGCGGTGCAGCTAGCCTGCAATCAGAAGACCAGCCGTGATCCGATGATGTCCCTGGAGCCGGGTGAGGTTGGCCATGCGCTGCGCCAGATGGAGGAGCGCAAGCTGGTCCGCAGCGTTCACGCATCACGCGCGCAGCGCTACGAGCACTGCACTGCCAAGGCCTATGGCATCACCCAGCAGCAGCAGGCGGTGCTCGCGGTCTTACTGCTGCGCGGGCCGCAGACAGCCGCCGAAATTTTGGCCCGCACGGAGCGCATGGCGCGATTCCCGGACGCCGACGATCTGAACCATTGCCTCGACCGTCTTGCCCAGCGCGAGCCGGCCATGGTGGTGCGCCTGCCGCGCAGCAGCGGCCAGCGCGAAGAGCGCTTCATGCACCTGCTGGGGGGTCCAATCGATATCGAGGCGCTGGCGGAATCCTCACGTTCAACAGCGCCGGTATCCGGTTCGACCAGCGACCGGCTGAACCAGCTGGAGGAACGCGTCGCCATGCTCGAAGCGGCGCTGGAGCAGCTCAGAAAAGCCAACGAAGCCGTATAGTCGCGCCCGTCAAAAGGTTACCTCTGGATCTGGGGAGCACTTGCTGATGCGCGCTGCGATCTTCGCGCTGCTGGCGCTCATTGCGCTGGGTGGCCCCGACCGGACTGAGGCACTGGAAACCACGCTCGGACTTGGCGTCGCCGACTCGCACGACGGCGAATATGCCGGCGTGCTCGATATCAGCTTGCGCTGGCAGGCTTCCGGGTCCATCCCGCTGGTCGATGAACATGAGCTGCTGATCGGCGTCGTCGAGTCACGCCCCCTGCCTGCGCTGGACCGTCACACTGCCTATGCCGGCTACGGTATCCGCAGCCGTTTTGGCCGCTTCTACACCGGAGTTGGCCTGGTGGCAGTGGACAACACGTCCGAGGCGCTGAGCAGCTGGTACCAGTTTGTCAGCACCGGTGGCGTCCACCTCGGCCGCGTCGACCTGACCCTGCGTCACCTGTCGAACTCCGGCTTTCGCGGCCGCAACCGCGGCGAGACGTACCTCAGCGTCGGCTTCAACTGGTAGACAAAACGTGGGGAGCCCAATGCACGAGTACGGCCAAAGTTGACTCACAGCCGTGTTGGCCGGATGATACGCGGCTCGCGAAACCCCGCCCGAATAGCTCAGCCGGTTAGAGCACTTGACTGTTAATCAGGGGGTCGTAGGTTCGAGTCCTACTTCGGGCGCCAATTTTTGAAGGCCGCATCCAGCGCGGCCTTTTTCGTTTTTGCGAAGCTTGACCGCGCCGCATGCAGTCGCCTCGAATGGCGCCCGGAGGGTCCCCATTCGACGCGCTGGCCGCAAGGTTCGATGCGCGATCTGTTCGGCCGGCAGCCTGTCGGGCTTCGGCGGTCGAGGCGACATGTCTCTATGCGAAATTGGACCACGCAGGCGGATCTGGATCTCAGCCGGGCCTAGCCCGACATGCGGCTAGGTCGACTGCTCTAAACATGCGCCGTATCTTCGGCTCCGACATCCACACGGCAACGCCGCAGGCCGCATTCATACTGGGTTCTGCAAGGCCCACATAGCTTCGCCGAACTTTTCCCGGCGCATTGGCAGCGGGAATTGCCGCCAAAACGTCTTGATGCAGCGGGTTAACCGCTGCGCGAATCTGCGGCTGGCGCCGCAACGCCGCAACCACGGCTGTGCGCCAGGCGTACCCGACAACGCCAGGTCGGCCTACCTTCCACCGCTGCCTTACCCGCCCTGCCGAGAACGTCGGCTTGGCGCTGCAGGAGCGGACCACGCCATTGGCGGGAAGTGCGGTCGTCGCAACGAGGAAGGAGTACTGCAATGAAACTGGCCTGGATTCTCTGGCTGTCCAATCTGCTGCCACAACCGGCAGCCGACGATCTCTGTCTCGCCACCACCATCTATCTGGAGGCGCGCAACCAGTCCACGCTCGGCCAGCAGGCCGTCGCCGAGGTCGCGCTGCGACGCCTGGAAAGCGGCCGCTGGGGTGACAACATGTGCGCCGTGGTAACAGCTCCCCGTCAGTTTGCGCCCACCATCATCGACGGCGAGTTCAAGCTGGACAATCCCAAGGCGTGGATTCGGGCCGTCCAGATCGCCTTTCAGTCCCAGCGGGAATGGGACCAGCCGCATACCGCGCGACGCCAGGTGGTACCCGGCGCCGACCACTTCGTGGCGCTGGCGTTGGCGAGCCCGGTGTGGGCCCAAGGCACTCCGGTGGCGCAGATCGGCGACCACACCTTCTACCGCGTTCAGCGCCTGTAAGTCGAAATCTCTGCAGGAAAGTTGCTGCGGCAGCCGCCGGGTTGCCGCTCTGATGCGGAGCTAGCAGCCTGCCGGACTTAAGTGGTCGAGGCGATTGCTGGCTGCGTGAGGACAGAAAACGGCGATTCGCAGGCCCATAGCAGCGCTATGGGCCAAGAATTGGCGGCGTGCGCTTTTTTTGAACACTCGGGTCGCGCAGACGAAGTTGCAGCCCGGCCGATCTAGCGACATCGGGAGAAACGAGAAGTGCACGTGGATAGCCCATGTGCATAGCTTGGCGTTGCGATGGGTTGGCGACTATCGGCGGAGGGCGCGTCGTGGGGTAGGAAAATTCCTTGGTTGTGGGTGTCCAGGGTCGCGCGATGACGCCGCCGTGCTGGCCTGCATGGCGTATGTCGACCTCAATCCGGTGCGCGCCGGCATCGCCGACGATCTGCCGTCGTCAAAGCACACGTCAATCTGTCGGCGGCTGCAGCGTCCGGCAGATGATCGCGACTATCTGGACGCCGTGGCCGGCCCGTCGCTGTTGGGAAGGGTGGCGATCACTGAGGCGAGCTACATCCAATTGGTTGATTGGACCGGTCGACAACTGCATTCGGGCAAGCGTGGTGTCATCGATGGCGATGCGCCACCTGCACTGCAAGTCACCGCAGAACCAACGCAGTGGATGCGCCAGGTCCGCGGCGTCGAGTCACGCTACTGCCGCGCCATTGGCAGTGCGGAAGCGCTGATAGAGAAGGCCAAAGCGATGGGGCAGCGGTGGCTGATCGTGCGCAGGCGGGAGCGGCTGTTGGCGTAGCCGTCACCTGCGCGACCACCGCGAAGCGCACTACGCAGGCTGCCTGCAAACCAGCGACTTTTCGGAAGCAAACCGCGCGGCCTCTGGGCCGAATTGACGTCCTCTGAGAGGCCCACTCCAAACCATGACTGGCTCGACGCGCCCGCCTGCGCCGATGAGGCTCGATGGCACCTCCCCGGCGGTTGGGGTACACAAGCTGGTGCGTACTCGGTGTTCAACTTAGTCCGGCATCCAACTCCCGTCCGTCAGCGCATGCCACACAGTTCGTGGGTGTCCACGTTTGCGTCATCACCGTGCCGCACTGCGCCGTGGCGCGGTCGACGCGCGCTTGATCCGCCAACCGGCCCGCGATCACGCGATGCACGAGCTGCTGTGCCCGTGACGCCGCTGGCATTGCAGCAGGACCTAGATACCATTGAGGATCTTCGACAGTTGCGCCTCCTTCCGCCGATTGATCCCACCGATGCGCAGCGCCACTTTTGGAGCAGAATTCCAGATTGGTTGGCGCGTGCGCGTGTCTGACGTATGTTGCAAAGCGCACGCATCGCGCCCATGTTCCATTCGCACCTGACAGCGCAATCTGCCAGCATCTTCAATCACTCTGTTGCGGAATTTCGCATGGCCAAATCGCCCAATCGCCCACCTGCGCCGCTGGCGCTAGCCGCAGACGCGCCTGCGTCGGAGCGCATACGCGCACGCATTTTGGCAACCGGACAACGGTTTAACGCCAACGACAACATTGCCGCTTTCATTGAACCGGGCGAGATTGATCAACTGCAGGACGAAGTCCAGGCGCAAATGGCGGGTGTGCTGCGCGCGCTGGTCATTGATACCGATAGCGATCACAACACCCAGGACACCGCCCGGCGCGTCGCCAAAATGTATCTGAACGAGGTTTTTAAGGGTCGCTATATTCCGCCGCCGCCGGTAACTGACTTTCCCAATGTTGAACAGTTGAACGAGTTAATGATCGTTGGGCCGATTACCGTACGCAGTGCCTGTTCACACCATTTCTGTCCAATTATGGGCAGGGTTTGGATTGGCATCATGCCCAATGAGCATTCCAATTTAATTGGTTTATCAAAATATGCGCGACTGACCGAGTGGGTGATGAGTCGTCCACAAATCCAAGAAGAAGCGGTCACACAGTTATCGTCCTTGTTGTACGACATGATGCAGCCCGACGGTTTAGCCTTGGTCATGGAAGCCGATCATTTCTGCATGCATTGGCGCGGGGTCAAAGACGATCAATCCAAAATGATCAATAGCGTCATGCGTGGCTCTTTTTTGAAAGACGCCAACTTGCGGCGCGAGTTTCTGAGCTTGATCCCACGTAATCGTTCTTGAGGAATGCCGCTATGTTGGTCCGTTTGTTATATGCCAGTCGCACAAAAACCAAACCTACTTCGAAAATAATCGAGGCCATTCTGGATTCTTCCCGCAAGCACAACCCACAAAAAGGCATCACCGGCATTTTATGCCACGGCGGTGACGTGTTTTTGCAGGTACTGGAAGGCGGGCGGGATGCGGTTAACACCTTGTACAACATCATCTCCAGCGATGCGCGCCACGAAAACGTAGTCATCTTGCATTATGAAGAAGTGACCGAACGGCGCTTTGCCGGTTGGACGATGGGTCAAGTCAATTTATCCAAGATCAATCCTTCATTGCTGCTGAAATACTCAGAGCGCGCGACGCTTGATCCCTTTGCGGTGTCCGGCAAGGTATCGATGGCGCTGTTGGAAGAGCTGATCGCGACCGCATCGATCCTGGGACGCGCCTCGTGTCGGGGCAGTAACGAGGCCTGAGAGGGGTAGGCTGGTGGTGTGATTTTCAGGAGTGGGTCCGTCTTTAACGACCGCAAAGCAGC